>JAUZPB010000035.1 GCA_030706145.1 Bacteroidota bacterium | reverse complement strand
TGCTGCATCGACATCTCCAATGGCCAGGAATTCTTCCCTTAAAAGTAAACTCCCTTCAGGAAGTGAAGCTACTGTGCCTTGCGCAAGCTGATATTGTCTGCCAGAGACTTTTTTTGCTGTCCTTTCAGGATATGCAAGTGCGAGCAGTTTGCCTAAAGGCCTATTATCGGGCATGTCTTCTTTAAGTTTTGCTATTTTTTGCAACCTTCGAGCCTGCTGAAATACCCTTTTACTTAGAGCCGCCTCCTTTGCCCCATTAGGATTATGTAATAAATACCATTTTTCATTCAGATCAATGCTTTCAGCCTTTGAAGCCGGTGAACTAAACCTTTCTTCAAGTAGAGCTGCAAGAAAGCAAGCCTGCGACCCAATGCCCATGTCCTTTGCATGGAGTATCATTGCAGAAAATCTCGGGTGTACAGGTAACTGGCACATCCTTTTCCCAAATTGTGTAAACCTCCCCAGCTTATCAGTAGCGCCAAGCATAAAAAGTACAGAACTTGCCTGATCAAGATTTGCGGCAGGTGGTCTGTCAATAAACAAAAGCCCTTCTGCCTTTGGCGTGCCCCACTGCGCTAGCTCCAGAGCTAATTGAGCAAGATCAGTAGTCAGTATCTCAGGCTGCGTATGCGTGGGATGAAGTGCCTCTTCTTCTTTTGTCCATAACCTATAACAGACTCCAGGAGCTTGCCGCCCTGCTCTTCCTCGCCTTTGATCAGCTGAGGCTTTTGATACAGCTACAGTCATAAGTCCTGGCATCCCTCGCCTTATATCAAAGCTTGAAATGCGGGATAAGCCGGAATCTATTACAATCCTGACCCCATCTATCGTAAGACTTGTCTCAGCTATACTTGTTGCAAGTATTACCTTTCGCCTTTCCCCCTTTGAAGGTAATAATGCTGCATCTTGTTCTTCTCGGGATGCTTCACCATAAAGTTCATGAACAATTACTTCACTTTCATTAAGCCTATCTGTCAAAATCTCTTTTGTCCTTTTTATCTCTGCTTTTCCAGGAAGAAAAACAAGTATGTCTCCTTCTTCCTTCTTTAACGCTGAAACAGTTGCTTCTGCTACTTTTATCTCAACTCTTTTATCATTATTATGCTTGAGGTAATGCGTTTCAACTGGATAAGCTCTGCCTGAGGATTCAATAATTGGAGCTTCTCCTAAAAGATTTAACAGCTTTTCTGTATCCGGCGTAGCTGACATGATAATGACCTTTATTTCGGGCCTTATATTCTTCTGTACATCCAATATGAATGCTAGCCCTGTATCTGCATGAATGCTTCTTTCATGAAATTCGTCAAAAATTATTAGCCCTGTTTCTGGCATTTCAGCATCAGATTGCAGCATGCGCGTAAGAATTCCTTCAGTAACAACTTCTATTCTTGTCTTTTCTCCTATGCATGCTTCACTGCGAATGCGGTATCCTATTGTCTGTCCACATCTTTCTCCCATCTGAGAGGACATAAATTCGGCTGATCTTTTTGCGGCAATCCTCCTTGGCTCAAGCATGATTATCTTCTTCTTGCCAAGCCACTCTTCCTCAATAAGGGCAGGCGGTACGCGTGTCGTCTTTCCGGCTCCGGGTGGAGCTACTAGTATGCAAATGTTGTTTTCAAGCAGCGCTGCCTTAAGGCGCGGCAATGCTTCATCTATTGGGAATTTATTGTTGGGCAATGACATTAGAATAAACTTTCTTAGCTATGGGTTTGCGTGATATTTCTAAACTACAAAAATATGAAAGTTATTCTTTATTATCTCTACCTTGCCCTCTCTCTTCTCTGCTGCTTCCGAGGCTTTTAATAAAAGGATTTATCAGGTATGCAATTATTATTAGTATAGCACAGCCAATTACATTATACCACAAGTAAGGAATATCTGTAAATAAAAAACAAGCAATTACTATGATCTCTGCTGCAATTGCTGCATAGAATGTAGCACTGCCGGAAAGACTCTTTATATAAAATGCAATTAAGAATATTCCAAGAATGGTTCCATAAAAAAGTGATCCCAAGATGTTTACTGCCTCTATTAATGACCCAAGTCTGTTGGCAAACAGTGCAAATAAAATTGCAAAAGTGCCCCATAGGACAGTAAATATTCTTGATAATATTAAATAATGTCTCTCTGTTGCATTTGGCTTAATAAGCCGCTTATATATGTCGACTACTGTTGTCGATGCAAGAGCATTAAGTTCAGCTGAGGTTGAAGACATGGAAGCAGAAAAAATTGATGCAAGCACAAGCCCAATAAGACCAGGAGGTAAGACGTGGATTACAAAACTTAGAAAAATATAATTTGTATCACTTGTATCTGCATTTGGATTTGCCTGCTTTATTACACCTATAGCACTTTCCCTGACTTCAAGCTCATCTTTCTTTACTTCATCAACCGATCTCTTAGCACTTGCAATCTCATTTTCATTACCATTATCTAGTGCTGTAAGCATTTCCCTGAGCTTTTTTTGCTTCTTTGTGTGTAGCTCTCCATATTTTTGCTCAAGGCTACTGAACTTATCTCCGTAACTGCTAAGCTTTACTTTCTCCCTTTCAACGGGATTAAAAAACAGTGGGGGAGTAACGAATTGGTAAAATACAAAGACCATTGCTCCAAGAAAAAGAATGCTGAACTGCATCGGTATTTTTACGATTCCATTTGCTAATAACCCTATGCGGCTCTGTGCAATTGACTTTCCTGCCAGATATCGCTGCACCTGTGACTGGTCCGTTCCAAAATATGAGAGCGCAAGAAATGTCCCGCCTATTAGCCCCGACCAGAAATTGTACCTGTCCTTCCAGGCAAAATTGAAGGTAATGGCATTTAGCTTTCCCATTTTCCCCGCTACACGCGTAGCATCAAAAAATGTTATGTCCGGGGGAAGTACCTTAAAAATAAAAATGAATGCAGATAACATACCACATAAAATAATTATCATTTGCAGTAGATGCGTCCTGTTTACAGCATCTGTTCCCCCTGATGCTGTGTATAGAACAACGAGTGATCCAATCGTTAAAATTGTAAGCCTTATGTCCCAGCCAAGCAGTACAGAAATTATTAGCGATGGGGCAAGTATTGTAAATCCCGTTGCAAGCCCTCGCTGAATCAAGAAAAGAATGCTCCCTAAAATTCTGCTCTTAAGATCAAATCTCTGCTCCAGGTATTCATATGCCGTGTAAACATTCATGCGGTGAAATATGGGAACTGCAGTTTGCGAAAGTATTATCATAGCTATTGGTAGTCCAAGATAAAACTGTACAAACCTCATCCCGTCTACATATGCTTGCCCGGGTGTTGATAAGAATGTTATGGCGCTTGCCTGTGTTGCCATTATAGAAAGAGTAACAATATACCAGGGGGTGGTTCGGTTTGTAAGCAGATATTCTCGTATGTTTTTCTTCCCGCGTGTCTTCCATGTGCCATAGACTACAACAAAGCTTATAAATGCTATAAGTATTATCCAATCCAATGAACTCATATCTGCTTGCCGTCTGTTTCTTTTAAAGCCTGCGTATGTTAGCTGAATAGTTTTGTGAATGTGTAAAATAGTATAATCAGTACAACAAGATTAAGAAAGACAAGCAAATAAAGCTGCCTCCAGCTCGATAGTATTGGCGGCCTTTCTTCATCATCTTGAGATCTTGTTTTAGATTCACTTTCCTGTACCATATTCCCTGCTATATGTTTATTGCCCGGCATACTTGCCCGCTGATATCATGTTGTCAAAGATTCTGTAGGCCCCTGCTATTCCTTCTGGTAACTGGCGAAACCAGGAATAACCTGTATATATAAATATTCCTTTGCCATAGTGAGCAAAAAGCATTCCTCCTTCAAGTGGACTTTCATTCGGGTCATGACCAGATAAAACAGTTTCATAGCGCTTATCCCATTTGCTTGCAAAATATAAACCGCGTTCCTGAACCCAGCCATCAAAATCTTTTTCTGTAATTTTGTTCGGATAGTTTAAGAGCTGATGCCCTTTGTTAACAAATTCAACTGGAGAGTTCTCTACTGTTATCCTATCGTTTCCAAGCGTTAACGGATAAGGAGCAATATCAGAGATTTGCAGAGCTGTGGGTACATTATACTGGACTATAAATGTTCCTCCTTCTTTTATATAATCTAGTAGACGCCACTGAAAAAATTTTATCCGCTCCCGAGTATTGTAGGCTCTGATTCCGGCAATAATTACATCATATTTTGAAAGATCGCCTCCTTCTTCCAGAAAGTCATCGCTTAAAAGGTCAACACTGTAACCCATACTGTGCAGGCATTCAGGTATTTCATCTCCTGAGCCCATTATGTATCCTATTTTGAGATCAGAGACTTTTTTTATATCCAAATTTACAAGTTTAATATAACTTTCAGGAAAATATGAAACAGGTTTAATATGCGGATGTGTGATCTCAACAAGTGATTTGCTGTACTTTTTGTTATTGACAGTTACTTCAGCCTTTAGCCTGGATGTTGCTTCTTTACCCTCTACAGGCCTTACATTAAATATCACAGTCTTTTCATCATATTTGTTCTTTAATGAAAATGGAATTGAAGATGGACTGATCTCCCACCTTCCGTCCTCACCAATAAGATGAACCTCTCCGCTGATGTTATTTGTACCGCTTTTTATTATAACCCTGATCTCTTTGTTTTGTCCTTTGGTAAATATTTCAACTTTATTTCTGGTATTTGCCGTAACAGGCGGGCGGACCTCAAAAGGCCTGTATTTCTCGCCTTCAACTTTATCATTCCACCTATACATTAGTGGGACCGTAAAAATAATCGTGTCTTTATCGTAGCTTAAAAATAAATCTGCTGAAATTGCAGGCGGGTTTTCTGCCATTCCTACCATTCTTTTGTCTTTAACCTTAAACAGCCCGTTTGATGAATTCTCTTCCAACCAATATGGCTGGGATATCGGGAAATCTTCTGGCAGCTTAATTTTACTTTCAACTAGTGCGGGCTTGTTGAGAGCTAGTGGTATCTTAGTAATTACACTTGGTATCTTAGTAATTGCACTTAATGAAATAGATGGAAATTCTACTTTCTCAAATATAAATCTGTTTACAGTACGATTTATCACTGATGTACTTACTGTAAGCTCATCTCCAGGGGCTGCCGAATAGTCTGATGCTATTGCTTCTAACCATAGACCTGAGCACGATTGAATTATTTTTTGAAGCTCTTTTATCTTTGTATCTACCCAGTAACTGCCACCATGCTTTACCATTTCGCTGTGGAGCTTAATTAACTTGTCTAATGAAGATATCTCTGAAAGGGGATTGAATGATTTTTGTACTTCCTCTGCTAACCTTTGGATCTTATTAGAGTTTTCCATTCTGCCCCAGCTTACATCAATTCCTTCCATTATATCACTCTTTGCACTATCACCTTCAATAAAAGTGAAGTATTCAATCCTCTCGCCTCTTATTGCAGATACACCAAAGCCCTGACTTTTATGCATCGACCTGCTTTCTGCTGCAATTTCTGTATATGACTTGCCAAGAAGGGAATTGTAAGATCCTGTATTAATAGTTAATGAATTTTTTACTTCCTTTTCAGTTGGCCTAAAGTTATTCCAGAACAATCTCTTTGTTTTCCAGACAGTAACATACTTAAGCTGTTCTGGAAAACGCATGGGATCTGCAGCTGCAGAAAATGCTTCCTTTGCAAGTTCTGCCGATGCTGTATGATGTCCATGACCTCCGCTTTCTCCCGGTGGGAAACGCGTAATAATTATATCAGGCTTAAAATTCCTTATAACCCACACAATATCAGAAAGCACTTCCTCTTTATTCCATATCTTAAAGGTCTCTTCAGCAGATTTTGAAAAACCAAAGTCAACTGCGCGTGTAAAATACTGCTCGGCTCCATCAATACCTCTTGCCTGAAGCAGTTCCTGCGTGCGTATTAAACCTATCTCGCTTCCTTTTTCTGACCCAATAAGATTCTGCCCGCCGTCTCCACGGGTTAGTGATAAGTACGCACTCCTGTATTTCCTCCCCTTGGCAAGGTAGGCCAGTAGTCCTGTATTTTCATCATCCGGATGTGCTCCGATATATAAGACACTCCCAAGAACATTGAGCTTTTCTATTGCTATCTGCAGCTCAGCTGAGTTTTCAGCCTCATTAGGTTGAGCACAAAATGTGTTTATGAATAATAGAGCAATAGTCAGATTTCTGAAAGTAGTCCTTAGAATTTTTGCCATGACTTATTCTAGCTCTCTTTCTTTCTTAGCTATAGCAAACAATTTATATCCCTTTAGCTGATATATTTTACCAAATATAACTTTGCCTAAGTTCCCTTAACCTCTTTATTCAATGGAGATCTTAAATGGGACTTTTAGCTCTGCCCAATGCAGATATGCTGTCGTGGAATTATCAGTAATATTGTCGAACCCATATGTAAGCCATTCTTCGAAAGGAGCTTTTACTGGTGTTACTGTTACTCTGAGTGCATCATCTTGCTGGCTATATTTATAGCTGCCCCACTGCGAACTGTTCTTATTGAAAACCACAACCCATGAAGTCTCAGATGGTATAAAATGAAGACTGTATTTACCAGCGGGTAATTTGTTGCCTTCTACAAGAACATTTGTACTGAACTCAATTGTCGTGTTTTCATTAGCACCACCTCTCCAAGGATAAGGTTTATTATCAGAAGATTTATTCCCGGGAGCTAATCCGTATGGAACCAGATCTCCCCATATTTTCCTCCCTTTTACACCAGGACGACTATAGTCTATTTTGATATCTGTCTGGAGTCCGATCCTCTGTGATACTGAGGCTTTCTGGCTTGCACGAGGCTTTTTGGCCTGCTGCTGCTGCGCAGGTGTAGATGCTGAGACTAAAAAAAGAAATGAAATCAGGGCTACAATTCGATAAGCGATTTTCATGTCCACTCCTTACTTGCTCGTTTTTATTAATTATTATTAATAGTACTAACTGAAAGTTTGGTGAATATTAAAAACCTTATTTAAAAGAAGCTGGATCTGTCTTTCTGGGCCGATCTACTATAAAAGTATCTTTTGAATATAGATATAAAATTATTTAAGTTCAAACAATAAAAAAGGGCTGAAAAACAGCCCTGAAAAACAGCCCTGAAAAACAATACTTTTTTATCTGCCGAAAAATTTATCTGTTCTTAAATTGTGCTTCCCGCTCTTGCGCTTGCTTGTCCCACTTGGGAATTTCGGATTGAATAAAACTTGCCTTTTCTTTGGAGAACTGTCTCATATCAAAACCAAGATAAGCCTGGGCTTTTGCCTTTGTCGTAAGATCAGGCAATTGTACAGGAAGCTTTTCTCCTAATGAAGTTAGAATAGCTGCCAGCCTTCCTCTTGCTGCTTCTGCTCTCTGTATAGAAGTCGCAAGTATTCTTGCACATTCAATTGGAGCATGAAAACTTGCTCCATGACTGGCGGCTACAAAATCCCATCTCCACTGCGCATGCCGTATTAATGTCATAACCTCTTTCATCTGCTCTTCAGTTGCTCCATGATCCCATGCCGTCTTTGCTTCAATATGCGCATGTACAAGTACTTCCTCTGCAGTAGAAAGCAGTTCCCTGATTTTATCCTGCCTGTCGTAGATATTTTTTAGTAGCGTTTCCTTGTCCTGCCTGTGACATACCTGGCAAGCCTCAGTTATATATTTTACAGGCGATACGATCTGATGGTTCGTATATTTGACACCCCCTTCAGTCATATATGGCATGTGACAGTCAACACAGGTGACTCCTCTTTGAGCATGAATTCCCATCTGTGATATTTCCCAGTCAGGATGCTGCGCCTTTAGTATTGGAGTACGACTTAAATAGTGAACAAAATCAACGTGATTGACCCTGTCATAATATTTCTCAATTGAATCTACTACAATTCCTTGGTCCCATGGAAAAGTCAGATAGTGTTCTTCTTTACCCTTAAAATAATATTCGACATGGCATTGTGCGCAGACTAAAGATCTCATCTCCTGGTGAGAGGCTTTCTTTATATCTTTGCCCTGCCTTTGGAAGGCTTCTACTAGCGCAGGCCGCGTTATTGTAAGATTTAGCGTTTGCGCATCATGGCAGTCTGCACACCCAATGGGATTTGTGATTTCCTGTCCAAGCGAAGTCCAGGTCTGTTTATAGAATTCTGCTACCCCCATTTTTTTCATCACCCTGGGTACATCGGGACTTTTGCATGTCCAGCATGTCGCAGGCTGCGGAGAACCTGTCCTTAATGAATTCCTTACATCTTCAATTGCATGCATGTGCCCACGCCCTTGATTATAACCTTTTGCAAAAGCATATCCTGCCCAGAGTATAACCAGATTTGGATAGCGTTCAAGCATATCGATCGATATGTTACCACCATACTTGGTTGCAAAGGTAGTATCAAGTGTGCGCTGGTATGTCTCCCATTCCCTCGGGAATGCTTCTCCCCAAACCTGATTCCTTGGCTCCATAGGGTTAATAGGTTTTGTGGCTTTGAACAAATACTGTGTCTCACTTCTCCTTTCTATAATGGAGGCTCCGAACAGACCCACAAGAAAAACTACTATAAGTGTTGCAAAAAATAAAACCCAGGCCAGCCAGGGCTTCTCAGTGATTACATCTCTGATCCTTCTCATTTTCCACCATTATTTTGTATTTGAAAATTCCTGAAGCCATTCTGGTAGAACAGGCTCTAACTGAGGTACTCGTGCATATGGGTAGGCAGACAGACTCCTAACTATCCCATGCGGAACTTCTCTGTGACAGTCCCAGCAAAATCTTCCTACACCGGCTTCTTTTTCTCTTAAATTGATCGGCCGGCTTAAATATGTCTGATCGATTCGATGCTCGTGACATCTTAGGCAATTCTCTTGTACTACGTTCGTGCCTGCTTCCTTTATTATTATTACCTGAGGTTCTAATCGAAATGTAAATATAGTCGCATGCCTTATCCCATCACTTGCCTTGAATGCATACTTACTTATAAAATTATTATGCGGAACATGACAGTCATTGCACGTTGCGACTCTTGCATGACTGCTCCTCTGCCATGATGCATATTCAGTTGTCATGACATGACAGTTAATACATGCACGCGGATCATCAGATAAGTATGAAGTGGCATTGGATATTCGAAATATTAGCAGCATGAGGCCGGAAAGTACTCCTAATGTTATAATAACTGGCACTTTCCACTTGAGAGGCGGAATTATTTTATGGAGGATTTCCTTTATACCCATTAGCCTTTCTTGCTTTGTTGAAAAATATAAGTCTCTTACCGAATACTTTATTTATCTCTCTTAAGTAGTTTAGTCATGCTAAGGCTTTTCTAATTTATCTAATATTAAAATAGAAAGTCAAGGAATTATTTTAAACAAGTTATTATTTATGAAGAACAAATGAACTTGCAAAGAAAATGCATTGGCAAAGCCCAAAAACTTAAGCCTTGATTTCCTTCTAAGCTGCAACATTTCCCCTCTTCCTTTTTCCCGAAGTTATTGTAAAATCCTTTTCAAGGAAGAGGGGATTGCAATTTTATTATCTTCGCTCGTACTCGTAGTTTATCATCCACTGAATCCCATATCTATCAGTAAACATTCCAAAGTATGCACCCCAGAATGTCTTTCCTAGAGGCGCTTGAATTTTACCTCCAGCTGAAAGAGTATTAAATATTTTATTTGCTTCATCTTCACTTTCTGGAGCAATAAGTACATAAAAGTTATTCCCGGCCTTTAAACTGTCCCCCTGTGAGGGAAGTATGTCGGAACCCATCAAAATATTTCCTTTCCCGATCGGTAAAGCTACATGCATTACCCTCTCTTGTTCTGGTGCCGGCATTGTATTGTTTGGCATATCTTTCATCCGCTGGAATGATGTAAATTCCCCGCCAAATACTGACTTATAAAAATTAAAGGCTTCTTCTGTTTTCCCATCAAAGTTTAAATAAGGATGAATTGCTAGCATACTTTTCCCTTTCTTTATTTAGTTTTCATTCCCAATTAGTTTGAATGGATATTTTTTATGATATGTATCAAGATCTTATGAGCATTGCCTAAGATTTCTTTAACTGACTTTACCTTTCTTTTGTTTTAAGATATAATAATGTTATTAAAGATATTATTATCAGGCTAAAATCCTATTAAAAAAATAATTCTTGTTGTATAAAAATTTATCCCATTTTCTCTTTATAGGAACAAAATAGTTGAGTTTTAACACGATTATTGAAATATTTTCTCTAGTAACAGTTTTGTAATTGTTTATAATAAAAAAGGGGACTGTGAAATGAAAAAAGAAGGTGTAGCTGCAAAAGAAAACGGATCGTTGATCAAAGACTTTAAGATCTTTACTATACGGGGTAATATGATCGACCTAGCCGTTGGAATTATTATTGGCGTTGCTTTTGGTGTTATTATTCAGTCACTAGTCAAAGATATTATTATGCCTCCAATAGGCTTATTGCTGGGTAATGTGGACTTTTCAAATTTATTCATCATACTGAAAGAAGGAAGCGTTCCTGGCCCATATTTTACAATTGACCAGGCCCAGAAAGCTGGCGCTGTTACAATGAATATTGGCCTGTTTATTAATACTATTATTAGCTTTCTGATAATAGCTTTTTGTGTCTTTTTGATTGTAAGATATATTAAAAAAATGGAAAAGAAAGAGGAGGCTAAAGCTGAGTCCATTAGAAAATGCCCCTTCTGCTTTTCAACTATTGATGTACATGCTACTAAATGTGCATATTGTACTTCCGAACTGCATATCGACCACGCTGTAAATTAAAACAACTTTTTAGTGCAGGGTAAAAATGTTTTACCCTGTTTTTTCAATATATGTAAAATATTCCCTGTCTTAATATTCATTATTTCTCGAGGAATATTTATCTTTCGATAGATAAACAGAAAGATATTCTTATGCCCCAAAATAATTCAGATCAAAGCGAAACTAAAAAGATAAAAGTCATTATTACCGGAGCAACCGGAATGGTTGGTGAAGGTGTCCTTAATGAATGTCTCCTTGACAAAAGGGTTGAAGAGGTCCTGGTATTAACAAGAAGATCTTGTAATGTTGTGCATCCAAAGCTTAATGAAATAATTTGCAGTGATTTCTTTGACATCTCTGGTATTGAAAATAACCTCTCAGGCTATGATGCCTGCTTTTTCTGCCTTGGAGTCTCCTCTGTAGGTAGATCGGAAGAGGATTACTACAAAGTGACTTATACACTTACACTGAATATTGCTGAAACACTTTGTAGGCTTAATCCTGAAATGACTTTTTGCTATGTCTCTGGCGCTGGTACCTACAGTAGCCAAAAGGGTAGATATATGTGGGCTAGAGTAAAGGGTAAGACAGAAAACGATTTGATGAAATTACCTTTTAAAAGTGTTTTTGCCTTTCGCCCTGCGTTTATCTTCGCAGATAAGAAAGCAAAAAATGTAAAGACATTTTATAAATATTTAAGATGGGTCTATCCTGTCGGCCTTGTCTTCTTTCCTGATTTTGTCTGCTCATTAAATCAGATCGGCAAAGCAATGATTAATTCGGTTTATTATAATGCTGAAAGAAAAGTCCTTGAAGTAAAAGATATTAAAGCTCTGGCTCAAAAATTTTAAGTAGTATATTGATTACATGTTCAGGAACGGTAATACTACTAACAGTATTGAAAGTGTGATTATAAATAATACGGTTATCCATATAACAAGATTCTGAGTCCGGCTATTTACAAAATTTCCCATTACTTCCTTCCTGTTTATTAGAAGAACCATGAATATTAATATTACAGGTGAGAGTATTCCTGCTATTTGTTGCGTTATTAACATTATATGAACTAATGAAATATTTGGTATTAAGGTTAATACTGCGCTGAAGAATACCATAAATGTAAAAATGCCATAGAATGCAGGAGCTTCATTTAATGAGTGATTAACACCCCTTTCAAAACCGAATGACTCACAAATGGCATATGTAGTAGATAAAGGAATTATTGTAACAGCAAGAATTGATGCACCAAGGAGTCCAAAGGCAAAAAGTACGGAGGCATAGTTTCCTGCTAATGGCTTTAATGCCGAAGCTGCTTCTTCAGCACTATTTATGTGAATATTTGCCTGGTGCAATGTTATTGCAGTACATACAATGATAAAAAATGATACCAGATCTCCCCAGATCGCTCCAAGATATACATCCAGTTTCTCATATTTGTATTCCTCAAGCTTTATGCCTTTTTCTACAACAGATGATTGTAAGTAAAATTGCATATAAGGTGTAATTGTAGTTCCGATCATTCCAATAAATGTTAATATAAACGCCCTGTCAAATTCAAGCGTGGGCGTGACTAATGCCTTTAATACTACTGGCCAGTCTGGCCTGACCTTAAAGCATGTAATAATATATGTAAAAAACACAAGAGTAAAGGAAAGAAATACCTTCTCTGCAATTGAATATGTGCCTTTTGTAATTAAAAGCCAGACCATTATTGCAATAATTGGAACAGATATAAATTTACTTATGCCAAAAAGCTCAAGACTCGCAGCAACACCTGCAAAATCGCCTACGCAAACACCGAAATTGGCAATAAATAGGGTTAGCATTGCAAATACTGAAAATTTTATCCCGAAATTTTCCCTTATTAGATCTGAAAGCCCTTTACCTGTAACAACAGCCATGCGCGCATTCATTTCCTGTATTACAGCAAGACTGAATGTAATTAAGAGAAGTCCCCATAGCATTTTGAATCCATAAGTGGCTCCTACAGTCGAGTATGTGGCTATTCCTCCTGCGTCGTTGCCTGCATTGACTGTAATAAGTCCCGGACCAACTATGCTTATTATTAAAAGATATTTTTTCCTGTCATTTAACATTATTATTATTGTCTATATTCTATTTTTTTGCCTTCAGGTATGATAAAAGATAAAAAAACTTTTGATGCCGAAAAATATTTTTTTATTCTTCAAATAACTCCTCTTTTTATAGCCTCTATTGCTTTACTTGCCTTGAATATATTACACCTTCAATTTTCATTTCAATTTTCATTTCAATTTTTATTTCTTAGAATTGTTAGCTATTTTTAAATATATGTAGTATTTCTCCTTTTTCTGGAATTATCCTGAAATAATCAATTTAATGAAAGAGTAAAATGAAAAGAATCTCATTGTCCGTTATATTATTGTGCCTGTCCTTCGAAATGAATTTTTCTATATTAAATTTTAATGATTCCAATATCTACGCGCAGATTCACTCGGACAGTTCTTCCTTTAGCCAAGAGAAAAAGATTACTTCCATTGACTTGATAAAAAATGACCTTTCTATTGCAGTTGATGATGGAGTAAGACTTGTAAAAGCTCCACTCCACTATAACTCATCTGATTGGCTAACACTTGGCTCTGTTTTGGGTGGTACAGCAGTTGCCTTCTTAGCCGATAAAGAAATAAGAAATATGGCCTTGCGTAATCACTCCCATTCTCTGGACAATATCACAAAAATAGGAAAAACTTATGGCGAAGCTTATACCGGTGCCATTATATCTGGTGTGGTATATGCCGGCGGACTCTTTAGTGGTGATAATGAAATAAGAGAGACTGGAAGAATGCTTTTTGAAACATTGGCATATGCAGGAATAATCACTACTGTAGCAAAGAGTATTATAGGAAGAAGTAGACCTTATACAAATGAGGGAGCTTTTCGCTATAGAGGATTTCAATTCAAGACAGAAACTACATCTCTTCCTTCAGGACACGCTACAGTTGCCTTTGCAGTATCTTCTGTACTTGCCTCTAGAATCGATAATCTCTACGCTTCAATTGGCCTTTATGGCCTGGCATCACTTACTGTAGTTCAAAGAATTTATGATGACAAACACTGGCTTTCTGATACAATCCTTGGAGCTTCAATTGCTACAATTGTTGGAAAAACAATCGTACATTATGGCGAAAAAAGAGATAAACAGGATGCTAAAGTCTTTCTTTATCCTTCTTTTTCTCCAATGGGTAATGGATTTGCTCTTCAGGTGGGACTATAAGTATTAATTGCCTTAAAGGAATTCAATCTTGCACAGCAAAAATCCAAAATAACTCGAATCCAAGTCAGTTGTATTCTAGAAGAGCTGCAATACAAAAGAATTACGTCTGATTTTGATCAATTCCAAGTTTTACTTAATTTACAACATCCCTTTTACTTACTATTCTCTTTCATTTTACTAAGTGATAAATATTATTAATGATAAATGTCTTATTTAAATAAAAAAATATTCCTTCTGTTGTTGCTTTTCCTATCTGCTTTCTTTTCTTTCAGTTGTAAGAGCAATAATAATAAACCTGTTGCTGTCAAAGGGCTTATCGACCTTAGCTCATGGGATTTTAATAAAGATGGAATTGTTGAACTTAATGGACAATGGGAATTTTATTGGAATAAGACGTTTTACCCAAGTGACTTCGATTCCTCAAAAAAGGATAACATGCATTATTTTAAGCTCCCTTCACAGTGGAATGGAATTAAAAATGCAGAATTGAAGGATCTGCCTCCCCTTGGCAAGGCAACTTATAGACTTAAAATTAAAATGCCTGAAAATCTTCAGGGCCATAAAATAATCTTGGCCTTAAAACTACAGGATATTCACTCCTCATATAAGATATGGCTAAACGGAAGGCTTTTTTTAGAAAAGGGATCTTATTCTGATTTACCCGAAAAATGTAGACCTGCCCTGGGAAGAGAGATTGTAAGTTTTGATGCAAATACCAATTACCTTGATATAGTTATTAATGCAGCTAATTATTACGATACTAATGAAGCAGGTATTGATGAGGAAATTTTTCTTGGGACAGAAAAAGATATTTTTCTGGAATCGATGCAAAAAAATTTCCTCTACCTGATTAGCTTTGGCGTATTTCTAATTATGAGTCTTTATCACTTTCTGCTTTTTATCATAAGACGTAATGATAAGGAATATCTATACTTTTCAATTACTTGCTTCCTGCTCGCTATTCAGACAATTTGCGAAGGGGATAAATTTGTATTTTATATTCTGCCAAACCTTTCTACTGATCTTTATCTGAAAATCTGGCTGGCTTCGGTATCTGTAATTGCAGTACTCCTTAGGTTCTATTATATCTTCTTCCCTCAGGAAATAAATAAAAAAGTAATGAACTTTGTTTCCGTTGTGTTCCTTCTGCAGGTATTATCCCTTGCTGTTTTACCAACTAAATATTATATGCCTCTCCAGTATCCGGTCTTTTATTTCGGACTTCTGGTGCTGATGTATATGCTTTATGGACTTTTCCTTGCTGTTTTACAAAAAAGGAAACATGCACTATTGGTATTTTTAGGAACACTCTTCCCTCTGCTTGCAGGAATTAATGACCTTCTTTATGCAGTCGCAATAATTTATACAGGCTATTTTGGCTGTGTGGGATTTATTGTCCTTGTCTTTTCGCAAGCCTATTTCCTTTCTTTAAGATACAACGATTCCTATAGAAAAATTGAAAACCTGTCGCAGGAGCTCGAAACTGCTAATCGTTTTTTAGATCATAAGGTCGAAGAAAGGACCCTCGCTCTAAAGGAAGCTAATACCGAACTTTCTAAGACAATTGCTATAAAAAATAAGTTTTTCTCCATTATCGCTCATGATATGAAGAATCTTTTTCAGGCTATGCTCGGATATTCTGATTTGATAATTTTGAAGACAGGCGAAGATAAGCAACAAGATATTAATGAAGATGCTACTGTTATTAAAGATACAACCAAAAAGGCATATAACCTCATGGAAAACCTGCTCGAATGGTCACTCGCTGAAACTGGTGGTATTACATTAAAAAAGGAAAAATTAAAACTTAAAGATGTTATAAAAGAAAGTGTTGAATTACTGGATGCTTATTGCAGATCTAAAAGAGTATACCTTTCATTAGATATTGATGGTGACCTGAGTCTTATAGCAGATAAAAGAATGATGAATACAATTTTCAGAAATCTCATTTCAAATGCTGTCAAATACTCTTTCAAAGAGTCAGCTGTGAAAATTAGTGCGGTAAAAAATAACAATTACATTATAGTTTCTGTTTCTGACTGTGGTAAAGGTATCGAAAAGGAAAAACTTAATAATCTCTTCCGCCCTGAATCTGTGGAAAGTACTCCAGGTACAGACAAAGAAAAGGGAACAGGTTTAGGACTGCTCTTGGTCAATGAATTTGTACAAAGAAATAATGGAACTATTTCAGTCGAAAGCGAAGTTAATAAGGGTACAACTTTTAATCTCTCTTTCCCATTATAGATCATAGACTGCTATAACTGCCACTTTCAATTATTAAAAATACTTTTCTTTATTGATCCTTTGAAACATTATAGCCAAATCCTTATAATGCATATAATGTAAACTAATAATATAAAATGAATGGATATAGCAAAATGAGAACAAAAGGAGCGTTCCTGGATCATTCTCTCATCACTTCTCACAGACTTAATAATCAGCAAATTACAAATACTAAACTTAAAAATCTGGATGAGATCTCAAACTGGCTTTGTGCTATTCAGGCCCAGGATTATTTTGGAGCTAAATGGTCTTTTGGATTACGCCTTCCGGGAACAAGTGATGATGATGTTGAAATGGCAATTAATAATCGTATAATCGTACGCTCATGGCCTATGCGCAGTACATTACATTTTGTTAATTCAAAAGATATTCGCTGGATAATTAAACTTCTGGCTGCACGAAGGATAAAAGCCCGTACTCCAAGTGATAGAGCTCTGGGTTTGGATGAGAAAATATTCTCAAGCTGCAATGCTATACTTGAAAAAGAATTATCTGGAGGCAAACACCTTACACGTGAGGAAATTACGCACATACTTAAATCTTCTGGCTTTAATACTGATGCAAATAGAGTATACCATATACTTCAGTATGCGGCACTTAATCTTCTTGTCTGCTTCGGAAAAAGACGGGGAAAACAATTTACATTTACTCTCCTTGATGAATGGATCCCTAAATCAACAATTCTTGACCGCGATGAGGCTTTGGCTGAACTGGCCAAAAGATATTTCTTTAGCCGCGGTCCGGCTGAAATTAAGGACTTTACCTGGTGGTCGGGACTTACTGCTTCAGAAGCTAAAACTGCTATTGAAATGATCAGAAACCAGCTTGATGAAATTAAAGTCGACGGTCATACATATTGGCTATCCAGGCAAAGTAATGATGATGTTGTTAAAAGAACTTATCTGCTTCCTGGATTTGATGAATATATGATGTCTTACAAAGATAGAACTGCTGTAATTGATAAAGAATTTTCAAAAGTCCTTAATTCCGGCAATGGAATGCTTAGTCCTACAATAGTTATAGATGGAAAAATTGCTGGGACCTGGAAAAGAAAAATATTAAAGGACACTGTAAAAATTGATATAAAACTGTTTTCTAAGTTATCAAAAGCTGAATATCATGAGCTTAACCTTGCAGCAGACTTTTATAGAAAGTTTTATGGCCTTAAAACATACCTTCTTTCTGAAAGTTAGTGCTTTCCAAAGGCTGAAGGTATATTCTGATAATTTAATTGCTAAATATATTCGTCTGGGCATCTTTTTACTGTAGAAGTGCTCTTGTGGACTACTGATCTTTTAAGGCTTTATAACGCCTTCCCCAGAATTTATACTTTGTAAGGGAGCTGTAAACTATCAGTTTTTCAAATAGCTTAAAACGCATACAATAGTGGATCCCGCGATATGATATGGCTAGAATGACTAAAAATACAATAGTATCAAAGAAAAATTTGAAAATTTCATTATCAGGTCCGATCTGACCTTTGATAAAAAACTTATAGAATATTGCCGTAACAGCAGAATAAATATAGAATATTCCAAGAACATAACCATGACCAGTTTCAATTGCTTTTTTAGGACAATTGCTCATGCACCGCATGCAGCTTTCACACTTAAATGTCCAGTACGGTCTATCCTTTACCTTTATAATTGCTTTTACCGGACAATTTCGAATACATATATCACAATTGTTGCAATCTCCTGAAGCATAATATGTCTTTGCAAGACAGAAACGTCCAACAAAATAATATAAGACCGAAACTGGTGAGATAATTATGTCCTGCACAACTTCTTTAAGAGCTTTGAAGTCTTTTTTCCCCGAAATGATCTTTTCTGCACATTGGCTGACTCTCTCTTTATTTTTTGTATGCAGATATTTTACTGTCCTTTCATTTAGCCCAGGATGAACTGAGATCCAGTTTGAAGGAAGATCTACAGGTACCATTCCCTGTATAGAATACCCTTTGATAAGTAACAAAATCGAAGAAAGAAAAAACGCTATACCTGTAAGACCGGGTGTTACGTATTTCCCAATCAACATGCCAGCTCTTGTATTCATCAAAAGAACCTTGTTATTTCCTTTGGGAAAATGAGAAATAAAATTTAACATAACAGGCGGATAGTTAAACCCGTGAATTGGGGAAACAAAAATTACTAGTGCATCTGATGGCGGTTTTTCAATGGACTGCCTGTCAATCTTCGCAATGTTGATTATTTGACTTTCAATCCCATGCTTTAAAGCACTATTTGACATCCATAATGCAACGTTTTTTGAGTTCCCAGTCCCTGAGAAATAATAGATCTGAAATTTGGGAAATGCATTCATAAAAAATTTTTATTTTGTTAAATTTTATTCTCTGTTCCAAAGTTGCAAAATTTAAGCTAGATTAGAAATACTTTTTTTACAAACATTTATAATAAATAAAAAGAACTTCGGTGGATAAGAAAAAATTATTTACACTTGCTGTCTGCTTTCTTGTGTCTCAAATAAACCTTTTTGCACAAGATCTTTCACTATTGCCTGGCTTTCAGAAAAGTCCTTATTTTAATGAACAGGTACTCTCTTTCTCTTATTGGCCAGAAGTTAAAGTACAGATCAATGCTCCATCAGACTTAAACTTTGTCCCTAATAAAAAAGTATACCTCATACTTTATGCTTTGCCAAATGGAAATACTACTGATTGGACAATTGGAAGAAAGTTAAATTCCGGAGATGACTGGCATTATGATATTCAGCATATCGGGGCTCAGACTCGCTTCCTTCGCGAGCATATGCAAGGTGTAAACATTGTAACTGCATACCTGGAAACCGATATGAAGAGCTGGCCCTCATGGCGTAGAAAATATCCTGACAATGCTGCTCTTATTAGAAATTTGGTCGACTCTCTAAGAAATTTATTTAACAAATTTGATACTAGGGTAATACTTAACGGTCATAGTGGTGGTGGAAGTTTTATTTTTGGATTCTTAAACTCTGTCAGACGTATACCTGATTATGTCGATAGGATTGGTTTTCTCGATAGTGATTATGCATATGATGATTCTTTAGGCCATGGAGATAAAATCGCTTCTTGGCTTAAAGAATCTTCAAAAAATTGTCTATGCGTGATTGCTTACAATGACTCAATAGCTTTATATAACGGCTCTCCAGTGGTAAGTCCTACAGGTGGAACCTGGTATAGAAGTAAAATGATGAAGAACAATCTTGAAAAAAGCTTTCTCTTTACTGACGAAAGCACCCCGGACTTCCTTCATTATCGGGCACTTTCTGGCAGAGTGAATTTTATCTTGAAAGAAAACCCTACCCGGGCGATCCTGCACACCACGCAGGTAGAGCTAAATGGTTTTATTCAAAGCATCGTCTCTGGCACTTCTTATGAGGCTGTCGATTATGTTTATTATGGACAAAGAGCCTATACAAAATGGATACAGGAAGCTCCTGTTTCTTTTCCTAAATCTCACGAAGAAAAAAAAGAATAAGGTTATGGCCGTGCGAAAACAATGTAAACTAATTGGCTAAAAATTATACTTCTTAAGATATATACTAATGGCTTTTTCCAGATCCTTTTGGTTTTCTAAAAATGGAATGTGCCCGCCATCGCATTTGCTTAGTTGCATATTAGGAAAATTCACTCCCTTATAATGTTTTGGTCCAATCATCCAATCGTTTGTTCCATAAAAGAATAAAACAGGTGTTTTAATATCCGAAGTGAATTTTTTATAGTCTTCAAAATATTCTGCTCTTGTCATTGCATTTTCACTCAAGTCATTATTCCAGTTTGGGATCTCACTATAGGTCCTGTCCATCTTCTCTTCACTTTCTTTTCTCTTAAACGCCATTTTCCAGAAAAGATCTTTTTTCTGAAGCTCTGGTATAATCTTCTCTAATCTCTTAGCTGGAGAAATTGACTTATCTAAATAAGGCGCTGTATCGGTTATATTAAGCAATTTACATGCCTTTGGTATCCAGCTATCATTAAGGCTCTCATTCATATTCAATGAACAATCAACCATTATCATGCCCTTTATGGCTTCTGGAAAACGATGAACATATCCCATCTGCAGTATTCCCCCGAATGAATGTCCTAATATTATCCAGTCTTTTACTCCCAGGGCCGATCGTACTTCTTCAAAATCCTCTACCATTCTATCCATTGAAAAATTCATATCCTTTGGACTTTTTGAACGGCCCGTGCCTCTCTGATCCAAATATATCATTTGGAAATGCTTCTCCAGGAAAGAACCAAAAAACTTTTCTAACCAGTAACTCCCTGAACCAGGCCCGCCATGAATATATAAACATGGTGTACCACTGCCTTTTACTTCAATGAACAGATCTGTGCTGTCTGATGTTATTATATGCCTTGTCTGTGAATATGTACTTAGCGAGATGAATAACAAAAATAAACAAGCTGCTCTTCTCATAATAATACCTTTTTAGTAAAAATTATCTGTATGGTATTTTTGACCAAATTATTCCACAAAGGTTACATGCAATAGAATTATTCAATAATATTTTCTCCGGCCAACCTGGAAGTGCTGCCAATAAAATCTTCTTTGCTTATGCAGGCAATGGGAAAGGGATAGTACTAAATAAAGGTCATTTTTCCATTGTAATTCTCAATTAAATTTGATTAAAATTTATATATAATATATGCTTCTATTGTCAAGTAAAATGCTCTGAGAGTGTTTATGAAAAGTTTTGATCTATCAGCTTTTCCTGGCCTTTCTTCTACTGAAGTTGCTGAACGGTTGCAAAAAAATGGTTTTAATGAACTTCCCTCTGGAAAAAAGAGAAGGTTAGTTGATATAGCTTTTGAAGTGATAAAAGAACCTATGTTTATTTTGCTGGTCTCTTGTGGCACCCTTTATTTACTATTGGGTGATATTCAGGAGGCATTTTTGCTTTTGGGTTTCGTTTTTATAATAATGACTATTACTTTCTTTCAGGAAAGAAAAACTGAAAATGCTCTTGAAGCACTAAGAGACCTGTCAAGCCCACGTGCATTAGTAATTAGAGATGGTCTTGAAAAAAGAATTGCAGGCAGGGAAGTCGTTCCAGGCGATATTATTGTAATTAATGAGGGAGATAGAGTCCCTGCCGATGCTGCAGTTCTGCAGTCAATTAACTTGAGCGCTGATGAGTCACTTTTAACCGGTGAATCGGTCCCTGTAAGAAAATCAAACATTGATCCAAAGTTAGAAATACCACCACTTTTAGGAACGCCTGGTGGGGATGACCAGCCTTTTATTTATTCCGGCTCTATGATTGTCCAGGGACAGGCTATTGCAAGAGTAATAAAAACAGGGCAATTTACTGAATTAGGCAAAATCGGTAAGGCTATTGGTAGTATAGAAATTGAAGCAACACCGCTAAAAAAAGAAATTGGAAAACTTGTAAAAAATATTGCAATAATAGGTGCTTCATTATGTATTGTCGTTGTTTTAATTATTGGACTTATTAGAGGTGAATGGCTACAGGGCCTTCTTGCAGGACTTACCTTGGCAATGGCCATTCTTCCAGAGGAATTCCCGGTCGTACTTACTATTTTTCTGGCTTTAGGTGCCTGGAGAATTTCAAAACACAACGTTCTTACAAGAAGAATACCTGCCATTGAAACTCTTGGAGCTTCTACAGTTTTATGTGTCGATAAAACCGGGACTCTTACGCTAAACAAAATGGAAATTGCGAAGCTCTATGCTTCAGACAAATATCTGGGGAATAATGAATTTGAGTCGAATCCCATTCCGGAAACTTTCCACGCTTTAGTCGAGTACGGTATACTTGCAAGCCGCAAAGATCCATTTGACCCTATGGAAAAAGCACTTAAAACGTTGGGTGAACTTAAGCTAAGTGGTACTGAACACCTGCATAACCTCTGGCAATTAGTTGAAGAATATCCACTCTCCGGAGAGCTTCTTGCAATGTCCAATGTCTGGAAATCTGAGAGCAGGCAGCAATTTACTATTTCATCTAAAGGAGCTCCAGAGGCAATAGTTGATCTTTGCCATCTTTCCTCTGAAGAAAAAAAATGTTTGTCAGATGTCGTCGATAAAATGAGTAGCGAAGGTTTGCGTGTCCTCGGAGTTGCAAATGCTATATATGACATAAAGGATCTGCCTGTCAATCAGCACGACTTTGAATTTAAGTTTATTGGATTTATTGGTTTTGCTGATCCACCAAGACCCGCTGTTCCCCAGGCTATAGAGGAGGCATATAAGGCTGGCATCAGAATAATTATGATTACAGGAGATCATCCTGGAACTGCAAAGAACATAGCCAGGAAAATTGGCCTCAAAAATTGGGAAAAAGTCATTACTGGTCAGGAACTATCAGAAATGAATGAGGAGGAACTTGCTCAAAGAATAAAAGAAACTAATATTTTCTGCCGTGTTGTACCGGAACAAAAGTTAAAAATTGTAAATACACTTAAATCAATAGGCGAGATTGTCTCAATGACAGGCGATGGGGTAAATGATGCCCCGGCCTTAAAGTCTGCACATATTGGAATTGCAATGGGTAAAAGAGGAACCGATGTTGCCCGAGAGTCCGCTTCTCTGGTCCTTTTAGATGATGATTTCTCTTCAATTGTCGGTGCTGTAAAAATGGGAAGAAGAATCTATGATAATTTAAAAAAAGCTATGTCTTATATTATTTCTATTCATGTTCCTATTGCTGGCTTATCACTCCTTCCGCTTTTTATTGGTAAGGATCTTATTCTTCTTCCTGTACATATTGTCTTTCTTGAACTGATAATTGACCCTGCCTGCTCAATTGTATTTGAAGCAGAAAAGGAAGAAAAGGATCTGCTTAGCCGCCCTCCGCGTAAAGTAAACGAGCCTCTATTTGGAAGGAAAAATGTATTGTTCAGCCTCCTTCAGGGAATTGCTGTTCTGCTGGCTTCAATGGCAGTTTATTTTGTCACTATTTATGGAAATAAGGGCCAGAGTGAAGCGCGCGCAATGGCCTTTACTACCCTGATACTATCTAACCTTGGACTTATACTAAGCAACCGTTCCTGGAGTATTGATATGTTTCATTTGCTGATTGAGAAAAATGTGGCATTTAACTGGATAGTACTGTTTGCAGTTTCTTTCCTTTTAATTGCCCTGTTTGTCCCAAGTGTTAATAATTTATTTCTTTTTACTTATCTTCATCTTGATGATTTACTAGCTTGTTTGCTTGCTGCATTTGCAAGTATTGCTTTTACTGAAATAATAAAGTTAATAATCAATCTTAATAAAGTTAAAGATCTCCGCTACTGATGTAATTCCTTGTGTTAACAGGAATAATATTAACATTTCACGTATGCCTTATTTTGTCCGATAAAATGATGGCGTATATATAAATTAACTTTTTTATTTTCCAAAAATAATCTACTTTATTATTGCAAAATACTAAATGCAGGCCTGGCATTTAAGTAATAGATATTTTAGGAGATAAAATGAATACTCTAAGACTGATGGTCTTGTCCCTTTGCTTTGTACTTTTAGGATGCGAAATATTTGAATCTGTTCCACCAGAGCAAAAATATTTATTCGATGTCTATTACGTAAATTATGCATGGGGCTTTACTCTGCGTGGAATTTATATTGACAAAAATGGAGATATGTTTTCTTATCAGGTAAGTCCAACAGATACTCTATCCCGGGATAGTCTAAGAATATTTCATAGATATGGAGTGAATATAACCGAACGGGATCTGGATATAAAATTTAGCTTCAATAAAAAATTCATTAAAAACATAAGTCCAGCTATAGCTGTAAAAAAACTAGGTGACCTGTACAATGTTCCTTTGAATACTTATAGCGACACTCTTGGTACCGGAGCTGATATGGGGGCTTATGTGCATAGCGGCTACATTTATGACGTCAAAAGCAATACTTATCGTGAAGTTCAACTAAAAGTTACTGGCGACTTGTCTTATTATAACACATCAAAAAATGCAACCGAGCTTGTAGATTGGCTGGATGAAATAACTAAAGATGTTATCAATCCCCCATTTAGAGAAAAATCAAACTTTCCATTGTCTCGTTAAAATACATTCAATAAAAGAAGCTTCCCTGATTATGTATTATAAGACAATTACTTTGGTTAATAAAATGAAGTGTGTTTTGAATTAAGTCAGAACTTCTGATCCTTGATTTCTGCGTGATTATTTTTAAGTTAATCCTGCACAAATATTTGGAATAATAATTATTTTAAGACTGGAAAATAAATTTAGTTTTTGTAACAAATATGCATTTGGCATTAAATGTATGGCTTTTGGGATAACTACATGTTTTTAATTTTTTTCTTTAAAGGTATTCTTATAGGTCTGGCAATGACTATCTCAATTGGACCTATTACTGTAATGTGCATTCGTGAGACTCTTGCTGAGGGACAATTGCGCGGACTGATCATTGGCCTTGGTGCCTCGACAGGTGACCTGTTTTATAGCTCGGTTGCTGCTTTTGGCCTTACTGTAATTTCCAACCTTTTAATTCTTGAACAGTTTTGGATTCGCCTTATTGGAGGAATAATTTTGTTTTTCCTGGGCTATAAAACATTCCGCGCTCAACCTAAGGATCCAAATGTTCAGGTGCAAAGTAATGGACTGTTTAAGTCTTATATTACTTCTACTGTAATTGCTCTTACTAATCCAATAACAATATTTGCTTTTCTTGCTCTTTTCTCTACAATTGGCCTGGCAAATGAGAAAAATCATATTTATGCCTTGTCGATTGTTAGTGGTGTTTTTACAGGATCATTTTTGTGGTTTGTAGTCCTTACTGCAGCTATTAGATTCTTTAGAGCTAAATTCGATTTGCCAAAACTTCGCCTTGCAAATAAAATTGCAGGTATACTGATATTTATTGCTGGAGTAATTGCAATAGTAAGTCTGCTTTGACTTATTTTGAAGATTGTAGTTTTGACACCTATGCAATATTAAATGAAAATATTATTATAATTGAAAACTAGCTGGAAAAATTGTCCGTACTCATATTAAAAACTCATGTTAATTTAAACTGGAATTCAATATTATAAATATTAAGAGTATCAAAAGTTAGGTATTAAATGAAAAGTCAAATATACATATACAAAGGTGCTAATGCTCTCGTGCAGCTGCATGAAGAAAATATCAAGACTTTTTTTAATGTATGGAAGCAGGCAAAGGAAAGGGAAATAAGACTTCCTGAAACTGATGATCCGGATTATGAGTCCTTAGAAACACTCCTTTTCCATGTTTTACGCTCTGCTGGCGGATATATGAGATGGATATGCCAAAAGCTTGAACTACAGGATCCTATGATAAACCAGCTCCCAAGCATAGAAGTAATTGAAAATGAAGCCGAAAACTATATCGATCACCTGATTGAAAGGTGGAAGCGCCCGCTGGCTTTAGTTGAAGAATCTAAATTTTTTGATAAAGTATACAAATCCAACTGGGGGGCTGATTATTGCATAGAGGCTATGCTTGAGCATGCGGTAATGCACCCCAAAAGACACGAGTTTCAACTAAAAAATTTGTTAATGCATACTATTCAAGGAACCCCCTGATTTTTTTTGTATTTTGTAATACAACCATTTCATTATTGCCTAAGTCTAACCTTTTGTTTATAACAAAAGAAGGACTATTATTAATGAAGTTTCTGCACTTTCTGATTCCAATACTATTATTCAGTTCAGTTATGGTTTCAGGACAACCCAAAGATAAGACTGATGATGAAAATTACTTTACACAAATAAACAAATTACTTGTTGATGCCTATAAGCAAAGAGATACAGCAAAGTATAGTGCTGCTATGCGCGAGGCCATTTCCAGGTATAACTCCTTTAAGGACGACAGTAAGATAAATTACAAGTCTGCTATTGCTAATTTTTATTATAACTTTGCTTGTTTACATTCACTGCTTGGAAATAAAGAAAAAGCTCTTACAAATATTGATAACGCAATTAAAAACGGATATATCAATTACACTCACATATTAAAAGACTCCGATTTTAATATTTTACACGAAGATAAAGATTTTCTTATGCTTGTCTCCAGGATTCGTTCTGTTGGTGACTATGAATATATACTGAAAAACGCAGAAAAATATAATAACAACGATAAGAGAGAATTGCCACACTTTACTTACCAGGCTTATGATAATCCTAAGCTAATATCTTTGCGCAAAACTCTTAATCTGGATTCTCTTGCAGGAAGTGGAAATGATATTTCAAAGATTATTAGTCTTATGCACTGGCTGCATAATACAGTCCCCCATGATGGTAATCATTCAAATCCCGATGAAAGAAATGCTCTTAGTATGCTGAACATTTGTAAAAAAGAGAAAAGAGGACTAAACTGCCGGGGACTTGCAATAGTGTTAAATGAATGTTATTTGGCTATGGGATTTAAATCTCGTTTTGTTACATGCTTGCCAAAAGATAGTCTTCTTATCGATCCGGATTGTCACGTTATCAATATGGTTTATGTACCTTCACTAAAAAAATGGATTTGGATTGATCCAACATTTGATGCATATGTTATGAATGAAAAGGGCGAACTTCTGGGCATAGAAGAGGTTCGTCAAAGAATAATTAGTGGAAGCACTTTAATAATAAATCCAGATGCCAATTGGAACCATATGACTTCACAGACAAAAGATGGATATCTTTTAAGCTATATGACAAAAAATCTTTACCGCTTGGAATGCCCCGTAAGTAGTGAATATAATTACGAAACTAAAGAGGATGGAAAGCTAATCAGCTATATACAACTCCTGCCCGTAGAATACTTTAAACAAAAACCAGATGTTGTAACCGATGAAACTAAAAAAACAAGGTTCGTCACTTATAATACAAATAACGCTAGTTTGTTTTGGGCCACGCCTGAACACTAATTAATGTACGTATCATTTTTCAATTCGGATTTCAAAAAGCGCTTAAAAATTCAGGCAAATAATTTGATGTTGAAAATGTTGATCTTCGAAAACTTATTACCTTAAAGTAACTGTTAGGAAATAAATCTCATCAGAGGTGATATTTCGTAATATTACTTCGAAAAATTTAATGTAGATGCTCTATTTTTACAAATCAATAAGCCACGTATAACTAAACGAAAGGGTATAAAAAATGCGTACATTAATGAGAGCAATTATGGATGTTGAAGCCGGTAACAGGGCACTAAGAGATGGAATTCTGGACAAAACTATTAAATCAGTTGTTGATATGATAAAACCAGAAGCTGCTTATTTCGCGACTGAAAATGGCAAGAGGACAGCTTATTTTGTTTTCGATCTGAAAGATTCATCTCAGATGCCTGCAATTGCAGAACCTCTTTTTACCGAATTAAATGCTGATGTCATTTTAACACCTGTTATGAATCAGGAGGATCTGAGCAAAGGATTACAGCAATATATGAGTAATAGGAAAAACAAATAAGTCGTAAGGTCTCAGAATACAAAGCCTTATGTTCAATGTATTCTGAGACCATAATTCCCCAATTTTTCTTTAATCGCTGGCTCGGATAGCATTCTTTGAAATTGCTTCAACTATCATCTCCCAAACCTCTTTGGGCAGATCATGCCCCATCCCAGGAATTATTAATAATTTTGCTCCCTGTATTACCTGTGCTGTATCTTTCCCACCTTGAACGGGTATAAGCGGATCATCAGCTCCATGAATTACTAGTGCTGGAACTTTAATGGTCGAAAGTGATTTTCTTCTGTCACCATTTAGTATAATGGCTATGTTTTGACGTATCATTCCTTCTGGATAGTATGAGCGGTCATAGCTCTTTTCCATAAAAGTTCGGGCCATTTTTTCCTCAAACGGAAATCCTGGACTCCAGATTTTCCGCCATATATTTATGTTGTGCTCAATATATGCATTTCGTTCCTTTGGCGCCGGCATCAATACAGAGGCAATTGCTTCCGGTTTCCCCTGCGGAAGATTGGGATTTCCTGTAGTCGACATTATTGAAGTTAGACTCAAGACATGTCTTGGATACCTGTAAGCAATAATCTGCGCTATCATACCTCCCATCGAAGCGCCGCAGATATGAGCTTTTTCAATGCCTAGAGCTTCAAGCAAACCAATGGCATCATCTGCCATATCTTCAAGGGAATATGCTGCTTCAACATGCTTCCCTTCCATCAAAGCTTTAACTGCAGCCTGAAAGTCTGGAATCCCCGCTTCGTCAAATTTTGTCGAAAGACCTGCATCACGGTTGTCAAAGCGAATTACAAAGAATCCTTTATTTACTAGTAATTTGCAGAATTCAACATCCCAAAAGATCGTCTGAGCACCATTCCCAGCAATTAATAACAGTGCAGGGGATGAACTGTTTCCAAAAGTATCATACTCAATTTGAATTCCATTTGCTGTTACTTTTGCCATTTTTCCCTTACTCCTTTTGTTATGCTAGCATATTTAAAGCGCAAGGGAAAATGTGAATAAATATTCTAACAGGCAAGACAAGTTTAGTAATTCTAAAATAATATTTTACTAAAGTCTTCCTCTTCTATTCCTTATTTACTCTGTAGCTAATAAGTAAAGAACCTGGCTTCTCAGGAATTCTGATCTCAATCCCTTCCATTAATTCTTTCCCTGACTTAATAATTTTAAGTCCGGAATCTTCATAGTATAATTCATATGCCGAACTGGGATTTAATCCGCTTAGCTTTACTTGTATTGATTCTTCCTGATTCTTTTCGCGCCGGAATGCCAATACTATTCCATCTTTTTGTTCAGGACGATTAAGCTGATAAGCTAACCAAAAGTTCGCATCCATATAATGCTTTTTAGGAAGTGTCAATGGGTAGTAATCTGCATAGTAATACTGCCTTAATCTTTTGTAATCTTCCATGTACTGCTGATAGGACTGAATTGTTTCATTGTTGCTTCCGTTTACACTCCAGTTTATAACTGCAGTACTTCCAAGGCTGGACCTTACATAATATTTGCCGGTCCTGTATAATGCCGTTCCATGAAGCGGCAAATATAAATTTAGTCCATATGAATGGCACTGATGCCCGGTTGAGTTTTGTTCAAGATCTGTACGCCAAAAAGGAGTACTGCGCGATGTAGTCTCAAGATCAATTCTTCTGCCGCCTGCAGCACAGTTGTCAATTATCATATTTGGAAAACGGACAAGCAAACTATCCCAAAAGGCATATAAGCCTTCAATGTGTTTTGCTTCGGATATTCCAATACGCTCAGATGTTTCGTACCTTTTCCAGTAAATTGATGGGTCAAAATTACAATCCTGTCTATAGTAATCAATTCCTTCTTTTTTTATGAAATCTGTTAGGTAGTTTGTAAGCCATAGCCTGATTTCGGTGTTCCCCAGGTCAAGTAGATTATTATCATCATCAGGAATACTTAATAACCAGTCTGGGTGTTCCTTGTAAAGTTGCGTACCTACACGAACTCTTTCAGGCTCGAACCATACCAAAAATTTAGCTCCGGCTGCATGTGCGGCATCTGAGACTGGTTTTAACCCGTTTGGAAAGCGCCCTTTATCTATGGTCCAGTTCCCTACATTTTCTGCCCAGCCACCGTCTTCTTTGTCCCATCCACAACCGGTATACCATCCGGCATCTAACCAAAATAGGTCTGGAAAAAGTTTAAACTGTTGGTACCTTTTTATATGCGCTAGAGCTGAGGCCTCAGTAATACAGGTGTGAACCGTACAGGGGGAAGGGGGACCATCTAGTTCAAATGAAACTGACAGTGGTAACTGAGGTATGCTGCCGTTAATTTTTCTTGTGTGATGAGCAAGAATAAATCTTCTGAACTGGTTATGTCCAACCATTCTGTCTTTTCCATTCCAAAATAGCATACAAATTCTTGGCGTGCGGATCTCTTCTTTTGGATATAGCGTAAGATGCATATTTTCCATACCGGATTTGAGAGAAACAGATCTTTCATCTCTCTGAACAACATCAGCATACCACTTTCCGCTCCACCCAACTGCAACTATAATTCCCTGCTGCGCAGGTGTCTCAATATTAAAAAATGGAAAAGCTTTTTCATCAGATGAACGCCCGCGGCTTGGACTCATATAGATACTTTTCCCAATCTGCATTTCTTCATCAAACGGCTGGAAATCATTTACAGCAGCATTGCTTCCAAGTGAATGATGGAGTATGAACGTCCCACCTGTATTATATGAGAAAACATTATTAATAACAGAAGCATTTTCTATTATAGGGGTGTTTTTTGATGAAGTATTGATAAAACGAAGAAGATATTCGGCAGCATTAAAATCATTGTAGCATGTTACAAAACATTTTACTACCAGGCCAGTATTTTTATCAGAATAAGTATAAAGAAAATTTTCAACATCAGCTTCATCTGACTTTAACTTTTCTGCTTTGTAATCCCAGGAAGAAATAAATGTGTCTGATAACTTCCCATCATAGACAAATGAAAATGGTGGAATACTTCCTTTTGCAAACTTCTCTTTTAACCATTTGTGTGCATTTGTATTGTCTGAGGATTGACTGTTAATAATTACAGGATATAAAACAAATAGTAATGCGATCAGCAGAAATTTCTTCATGTCTCTTCTCTCTTGATAAGTTTTACTTTGTTGTTATTTGCTTATATGACCCCGCCTTACTAACCAGCGGTTTTATTCTTAAATTTGTGCAAAGCAATATAAATAGGGTGGAAACAAAGTAAAATATGTCTTAACCTATATACCTGAAATATAAACATAGTTACCTATTATTTTCTTGAAGAAAGCCTTGAGTGAAATAGTTGTCTGCACTAAAATATTATCAAGCCCACCTTTATGATCATGAATACTCCCGTCCGGAAGAACAAAATGAGCTAATATCGGCTTATCCCAGGTTATATAAAAGAAATTAGGATGAAATATGAAGAATTAAGAAGTATTTTGCTTCTAAAATGGAAAGCACATACAATTTAAGAGGCTTTAGCTAAATTTAATCGTTATATTGTCTTATGGGATTTATAATCTTGGACTGTATACCAGGCTTTTCGGTTCACAAAGCCAAAGATTTAATTTTACCATAGTTATTTTTCTGGGCTTTTTAAATTAATTCGGAGAGTTATATATATTGAAAATAAGCAAGCAGTTTACAAATCGTGAAAGTCAGTCACTGGATAAATACCTGCAAGAAATTGGTAAGGTTGAACTCTTGACTGCTGAAGATGAAATAGAATTGGCTAAAAGGATTAGAGAGGGCGATCAGGTTGCTTTGGAAAAACTAACAAAGGCTAATCTTAGATTTGTTGTTAGTGTTGCAAAACAGTACCAGAATCAGGGATTATCTCTTGGTGATTTAATAAATGAAGGAAACCTCGGGCTGATGAAAGCGGCCAGAAAATTTGATGAAACCAAGGGTTTTAAGTTTATTTCTTATGCTGTCTGGTGGATAAGGCAGGGAATTCTTCAGGCAATTGGCGAGGATTCAAGAATCGTAAGACTTCCACTTAACAGAATTGGTACTTTAGGTAAAATTGCAAAAGCTCATAAAAAATTAGAACAGGACTTTGAAAGACCCCCAAGTGCTGATGAACTTGCAAACGAGTTAGATATTAGTGTAAGTGAAGTAGCTTATGTTATGGAAATTTCAGGACGCCATATCTCAATAGATGCCCCAATTACTCAGAGTGAAGAAACAAATAGCCTGCTTGGTATTATTCCTGACTCCCATCCGGAACCAGATTCAAAGCTGATGATGCAGTCATTAAAAGAAGAAATCGCAAGCTCTATTTCAACTCTATCTGAAAGAGAAGCTACTGTTATTAAATGCTATTTTGGAATTGATACTGACCATTCACTAACTCTTGAAGAACTTGGAGAGAAATTAAATCTTACACGCGAAAGAGTAAGGCAGATTAAGGAAAAAGCTCTACGCAGGCTTAGACATTCAACAAGAAGCAAGAGTCTTATTGTATTTTTAGGACAATAGAATCTTTTAAGAGTGGCCCAATAGAAATCCTAACGCCAAGAAATCTGAATTGTAACCGGTTGAAATATTTTGTATTTTTAAAATAGTGATTTTTTAATCTACACGATTAGCAAATGAATTCTGGTTTTACCTTCTTCATTTTTCAAAGTTGACCTGGCTAACCAATCTTATTCCTCTTTGCAGATATTTTTACATGCAAAACTACTTCATGAGAGCAAGTTATAAAATGCTATGGGCTGATCTGTATGAACAAACAATGTTAAACCTTAAAGGCAATAGAAATAATATATGATAAGTACTAGTAATCTATCACTAAGATTTGGTAAACGCGCCCTATTCGAAGAAGTAAATCTAAAATTTACACCTGGCAACTGCTACGGTATTATCGGAGCCAATGGTTCGGGAAAATCAACTTTTATTAAAATACTCTCAGGTGAGATCGAGCAAAGTTCAGGCGACGTCATTATTACTCCCGGAGAAAGGCTTGCTACTTTAAAACAAAATCATTTTGAATATGATGAGTTTCAGGTAATTAAAACCGTGCTAATGGGGCACCAGAAACTCTTCTCGATTATTGAAGAAAAAGATGCACTATATACAAAAGCTGAATTTAGCGATAAAGATGGTATTAGAATTTCAGAACTCGAATGTGAATTTGCAGAATTAAATGGCTGGGAAGCCGAATCCGAGGCCGCTGAACTTTTAAGTGGACTTGGGATCAGCAATGAGCTTCATACAAAACTGATGAAGGAGCTATCAGGAAACGAAAAGGTAAAGGTACTTTTGGCACAGGCATTATTTGGCAATCCTGATATTTTGCTGTTGGATGAACCTACAAACCACCTTGATGTTGTTTCTATACAATGGCTCGAAGAATTCCTTGAGAAATTTAAGAATACAGTAATTGTCATTTCGCACGACAGGCATTTCCTTAATCAGGTTTGCACTCATATAGCCGATATTGATTTTGGAAAAATTCAGATGTATACGGGCAACTATGACTTCTGGCTCGAAAGCAGCCAGCTTGCAGCAAAACAAGCCAGGGAGGCGAATAAAAAAATTGAAGCAAAAAGAGCTGAACTGCAGGAGTTTATTTCCCGCTTCAGCGCGAACGCTTCAAAATCCAAACAGGCAACATCCAGAAAAAAACAGCTCGAAAACCTTACACTAGAGGACATAAAACCTTCATCGCGCAAAATGCCTTATATAGCATTTAAACCGGAGCGCGAAGCTGGCAATAATTTGCTCGAAATTTTAAATATTTCGAAATCCTATGGCGAAGAAATGCTTCTGGACGATGTTTCCTTAAAGGTGGAAAAGGGAGATAAAATTGCTTTTGTAGGACCGAATGATTTGGTGAAAACTACATTGTTTAATATCCTTATGGAAAAAGAAAAAGCTGATAAGGGCAGTTTCAATTGGGGAACTACAACAAGCCAGGCCTATTTCCCAAAAGATAATGCGGAGTTTTTTAATGTCGATTTGAACCTTATTGATTGGCTGCGTCAATACTCCGACGAGAAGGAAGAAACTTATATAAGGGGATTCCTTGGGAGAATGCTTTTTAGCGGCGAGGAATCTCTTAAAAAAGCCAATGTCCTCTCGGGTGGCGAACGTGTACGCTGCATGCTGGCAAAAATGATGCTCTCAGGTGCAAATGTCCTGCTTCTTGATGGACCAACAAATCACCTTGATCTTGAGAGTATTTCTGCATTGAATAAAAGTCTGATTGATTTTCCTGGTACCATACTTTTTAGTTCGCACGATCATCAATTTGTTCATACAATTGCAAACAGGATCATAGAAATTTTACCCAGTGGAATAATTGACAGGCGTATGACGTTTGATGAGTTCTTAAATGATCCGGAAATCAGAAAACTTCGCATGGAAGTTTATCATGCAGCAGTAACTGACCTCTGATATATTGATAAATAATGACTTGCTCTTTCCGCGGTCATAGCTCATGTCTCTGATCCCCAGAATTGTCAGAATATCGGCAGCATGCTCTGCTCTTCTAATAGCCTTAATATAAAAAAAAGCCCTGGTGCCATACAGGGCTTTAAATATAATCCTTTCAAATGTTTGAAATGGGTATCCCCTAATAGTATTGAATTCCTACCATATTAAATTATCTTTTTTATTAGGCCTATATAAATCTAAACGCTTAAAATATACAGCCAGCCTAGGATATAGATATGTTGATGTTGAATATATTTAACAACGAAACGTATAAAATGAGAATGGGATATGCACATTAAAACAAAAACTTTACTGCTGCTTGTCTTACCAATATTTATATTATTTGCAGTAGCTTATATACAGTGGGGCATAAGTGGTATTCCCAATGTGCCAGACTCAGCTGAACTTAATAACGCACCTATACTAAAACCATTTGGATTTCCGCTATGGCTCCGAATGACGCATTATATAAACTTTCTGCTTATTATTCTTCTTATCCGCAGCGGACTACAGATATTAGCGGACCACCCACGTTTATATTGGGAACTCCACTGCACTCCGGGTTCAGAGTGGGCTAGGTTTACACCTGTAAAGCTCCCCAGTGAGGGCGTATGGACAGCTAAGCAAGATTCCCGTTACTTATCACCATGGATCGGGCTGCCTGGACGCAGGCATTCGATCGGTATGGCTCGCCACTGGCATTTCCTGAGCATACTATTCTGGATCTTAAATGGCTTAACTTTTATTTTTATGCTGCTTTATACTCCGCAATGGCAGCGCTTGGTGCCAACTTCGTGGAAGATTTTGCCAGATGCCTGGGCAGTATTTACTCATTACGCTACCTTTCATTTACCACCCGAACCCAACGGCTTCTACAATTATAATGCTTTGCAGCAATTATCCTATTTTGCAGTAGTCTTTATATTGGCACCTTTGGCTATACTAACCGGGCCATCAATGTCTCCTGCCTTTACGGCTGGCATAAAATGGTATCCACGGCTTCCTGGTAATCGTCAGATAGGGCGTTCACTCCACTTTCTGACTATGTGCGGTTTTGTTGCTTTTATAATTCTGCATGTAACCATGGTTGCAGTTACGGGGCTTACAAGGAACATGAATCATATTGTCATGGGTACAGATAATACTAATCCCGTTGGACTATATCTGGGACTAGTTGGAATTTTGGCTGTCGTAGGTATTAACGCCTTAGCTTACTGGGCAGCGTGGAAGCATCCAAGAAATATTCAGCATGCAGCCAAGGCAATAGTTGCTCCTGTTACTGATTTTCTTTTTAACCAGTCTGCTCCGATTGCTGAGTTCAAACCAGAAGATATCTCTCCTTTCTTTTGGGCTAATGGCAAAGTGCCTACTACCGAAGAGTGGAAGGCAATGGCAGCAGGGGATTTCAAAGACTATAGGCTTAAAGTTAGTGGTTTGGTAGAGAATAAAGTTAACCTCACTCTTAATGATCTCCGGACAATGAAAAAAAAGGAGCAGATCACGCTGCATCATTGTATTCAGGGATGGTCGGGTATAGCTGAATGGGGAGGTGTTCAATTGAGCGAGCTTATCAAATTAGTCAAACCAAAGCCCAATGCTAAAGCAGTTGTATTTTATTCATTTGGCGAAGGGGGAGAAGGAGGACAATTTTATGACAGCCTTTCAATTCAGGATGCGCTTAACTCTCAGACACTGCTGGCTTACGAGATGAACTATAAGCCGCTTAATGATCTGCATGGGGCACCATTGCGCCTGAGAGTCGAAAACCAGCTCGGATTCAAGATGGTTAAGTGGATACAGTCAATCAGCTTTGTTGAAGATATTGCTTCAGTCAACATGGGGGAAGGCGGCTATAATGAGGATCATGAGTATTTTGGTGAACAAGCCAATATTTGAGTAAAATACCTATGATTAACTTTCCCTTTTGGGGTTCGGATGTATTTGGGAAAATGGAAAACTTATTCTTTATAAGATCAATTCCATTTATACGGTATGTGCTAATCAATGGTGATATTTACACAAAGCGAGATTGATAAATATTTTTCATAGTTGCATCTTACTTTATAAATTAATAGTTTTAGATACAATAACATTGAACGCTAACAAAAAGACAGCCTATTAAAGAAAATTACTATTTACTTAAAGACGACAAAAACTAACTTTTACGGAGAGTCTTTCATGAATGGTAATCCTGCTTTTAACACAAACTTGTGCATTCCCGCATTTTATTTTTTCTTCAGTTCATTAGTGGAGCAGAAATAGAAACACCATATACCTTTTGTTCCTGGAATTAAAACACATTAATCCATGTGCTCTGTTAAATAACAGTTCAAATTACAAAAAGAGGTATATCATGAAAAAGACTCTGGCTCTTCTTGTTCTCTTATTCTCATTTTATGCTGCCCTATCTGCTCAGAATAATTCCTCGCGTGTTTTTTCTAAGGCCTGGGTGTATCCGGATATTCCGGAAAACATAATGATAAATAATATCATTGATGAAAATAATAATCCTGCCTGTCCGGTCCTTCCGCCTGATAGTATGAGGGTTTTTGGAAACATAAGCGGTATGGCTTTTGACAGCAATGATAACCTTTATGTCTGGGATGATGGATATCTGGCTCTCTGGAAGTTTACACAAGATGGTAAAAAATCATGGAGAAGGAAATTCGTAAAAGATGGAAAGGCCGAGGGAACATACAAGATGGTTGGTCTTGCTTTTGCAGTTTCAGATGATGGAAAGATTTGCCTCGGGGATAAAAGCAACAAAACTTTGTCACTTCTAGACAGCAGCGGGAATTTCATAAGGAGATTCAAAGTAGATATGATGCCCGGAACAATTACTTTCGGTAAAGACGGCTCAATATATGTGACGGGTTTTGCTTTTACTTATTCCGGGGACCTTGTACGCCATTACTCAGCCACTGGCCAGTTTTTAGGCTCATTCTGCAAGAGGTTAGGCGATAAAGCCATCGATTGGTCTGGGAATTCAGGTCACCTTACTACAGATAAAGATGGCAATATTTATTTTGCACATTCCTACCCATATAAAATTGAAAAGTTCTCCAAAGACGGCGTACTTCTTAAGACTATTGAGCGGAAACTTGATAACTTTATAGCCCCAAAGTTTGCCAGCATGGATGGCAGGACAACTGTTGAATCACAATCAGGATTAAGAGGCTTGACTTATATACCTCAGGGCTATTTGTTAGTAATTGCATTTCAGAATACAAAGAAAAAAATATGGACAATGGATCTAATCGACCTTGAAGGAAATATAAAAGCATCCCTCCCAGGCAAAGAATATCCAATAGACTTCTGGTACCGCTACTCAGCATGTGATTCAAAGGGGAACTTATACTATGACCTTTCATCCAAAACAGATCCGGTTATAGTTAAATATAATGTGAACTATGATGAGTTGGTAAAAAAATAATTATGCCCT
>JAUZPB010000345.1 GCA_030706145.1 Bacteroidota bacterium | reverse complement strand
TAAGGTTCGCAAATATCTGAGTCACAGTATAAAGGTCGGCTACTATTGTGGTCTGATCAGTTCTTAGCTGTAGTTTTAGGTCGAGGTTTTTAGTTTTTGCAGATGAGGTAAATTCTCCTATAAGAGGTGCGAGAGAATCTTTTACAAGGTCAAACTTTACCGGCTTTGTTTCAAATACCCCTGCTTGAATTGCTGACATATTTAAGATAAGATCAATTGTTCTGATAAGCCTTCTGCCCCCGCTTTCTATAATTGAAAAACTTGGCTTTAAGTCCTCGGGCAGAGTGCCTTCCAGCTCTGCCTTAAGAAGAGAGGTAAAACTTAAGATCGAGTTTACAGGAGTCCTAATCTCATGTGACATCTGTGCCAGGAATTCCGAACGAAGCTGCTCGGATCTTTCTGCACTTTCCTTAGCTCTTATTAACTGCTCTTCGACTTTTCTTCGATCTTCAATCTCGCGGATAAGCTGCTGATTGCGCCTTTGTATCTTTAATATTCTTCTTTTATATAAAAACATTGCTACACCTGCAATAAGAATTACTGCAAGAGCCCTGAACCAAAGAGTCATCCAGAATGGAGGTACGACTCTGATCCTTATTATGGCTTCACTGTTATTCCATTGCCCGTTACTGTTTGTCCCCCTTACCCGGAACCTATATTCTCCGGGATTGACATTTGTATAGCTTGCATACCTTCTGTTTCCGCTTTTGATCCAGTTTTCATCGAATCCTTCAAGTATATAAGAGTACTGATTTTTTTCAGGCGCAAGAAAATCGAGTGATGAAAATTCAAAAGAAAAGGAATTATTGTCGTATGGCAGTGAGATCTCTTTTTTCCCATACACATCATTTGTTATTTCACCGTTGTTATCTGATACCTTAAATGTAGTAATTTGTACAGGAGCATGGAATGTATCATTTACAATTTCATTAGGTGCAAAGGCATAAAATCCATTAACCCCACCAAAGATAAATTCTCCATTTTTTCTTTTGCAGAAGGCTCCCCAATAAAATTGTGTTGACTGTAGACCATCTTCAGTTGTGTAATTAAGAAAAGTCTCATTTTTTTTGTCAAACCTTGAAAGTCCATTACTAGTGCTGAGCCATAAATAATTTGCCTTATCCTCAAGTATTCCAAATATCACATCACTTGGTAGTCCGTCTTTAACTGAATAGCTTTTTATACTTACATTTTCTTTCTTTGTGTTTTTGTCCACGTAATAGGTCAGCTTGTTTAAGCCCCCGCCATAAGTCCCTACCCAAATGGTGCCGTCTTTATCCTCGTGTATTGAAATTATCCTGTTGTCACTCAAGCTATTCATATTTGAGGGGTCATTGAAATAGTGAATAAAGTTTGGCATTTTTTTACCATTTAGAAAAGATCTCAGCTCATCAGCCTTTATTTTATTTAAACCGCTCCAGGTTCCAATCCACAAATTATTCTTTTTATCCTGAATTATGCATTTGGATTGGATGCGGTTATCGCTGATGCTATTTGGATCATTGGGATTATGTAATATATGTATAAAACGCTGCTGCCGC
>JAUZPB010000344.1 GCA_030706145.1 Bacteroidota bacterium | reverse complement strand
TCATGCCCAACAGCACTTATAATTGGTATCCTGGAGGAAAAAATAGCCCTTGCTACGATCTCTTCATTAAAAGCCCAAAGGTCCTCAAGGGACCCTCCGCCCCGCCCGACAATAATAACATCAATGTCATCTTTTTGATTCAATAGCTCAATATTCTCGGCAATAGACTTTGCTGCCCCTTCTCCCTGAACCTTGCTTGGGGCAATTACAAGCTCAACTAGTGGATACCTTCTTTTAGCAATACTTATCATATCGCGGAAAGCCGCACCGTCAAGAGCCGTAACAATTCCAATTCTTTTTGGAAAAGAAGGTATAGGCTTCTTAAACTCAGGATCAAACAGTCCTTCAGATGAAAGTCTTTGCTTTAATCTTTCAAAAGCCGCCTGCAAATCCCCCACACCAGAGGGCTTCATGTGCCTTACATCCAGCTGATAATTTCCCCTAGGAGGGTAGACGGTTATGCGCCCTGAGGCAATTATCTTCATACCGTCTTCAGGTGTAAAGAAGACATAATTATTATAGCCTTTCCACATTGTGCAGCAGATTAGCGCATCAGAATCCTTTAGATTAAAATACCAGTGCCCCGAGACATGCTTCTTTAGATTGGAGATCTCACCCTCAATGCTCAAATCAGAGAAATTACTTTCCAGATCTTCTTTTATTAGCCTTGTAATCTGTCCGACAGATAAAACCATATATAAATAATTTAATTTTATTTAAAGTACAAATATCCTAGAATTTTACACTAAAACCAAATGTAGGGATAATTGGAAGCATAGTTGTGGTTCTTTTATCTATTGTAAGCTGCTCTGTCACATAATAACTGTACTGAATTACGTTTGACCTGTTATAAACGTTGATAACATCGAGATAAAATGACCAGTCAAGACCCCAGAAGTTAGTATAAGCTGTAAAACGGACATCCAGCCTGTGATAGTCAGGTTTGTAGGCATTAAAGTGGTTTTCATCGGTGCCGTAATCTATATCATAGATAACCTCAGGCTTTCCCGAAGAAGATAGCCTTGTGGCAATCTGCGGAGTCTCTGGTTTTCCATCAAGATTTGTATCAAGCAAAACAATCCTTGGTTTAATTCCAATTGGTTTTGTATATGGGAATCCAGAACCAAACTGCCATCTTAAGCCTATACTCAGCCAGTCGTTTGCCTTAAAGTTTAAGACAACATTAACCGTATGCCGTTGATCAAACCTAAATGGGATAGTAACTGCCTGCTCATACCTGTTAGCAAATGCTAAGGCATAAGAGATCCAGCCCGAAAGCCTGTCGGAGCGTGCAGTATTCTTTTTCTCAAGCAAAAACTCAAATCCATAAGCCTCCCCTTTTGAATTATTTACCGGTATCTGTGTAATTGAGTCTTTGCTTAGAGCTATGGGCCTTGTCCAGGCATCAGAAAAATGAGGATCTTTTCCCGGTACAGGTTCAGTAAAAAATGATGTGCCTAATACCTTTTTCTGAACTATAAGGTTTTTGAAATCTTTATAATATCCTTCAAGTTTCATCCTCCATTTCTCATTTATCCATCTTTCAAGACTTAAGACGTAGTGAGTTGCCTGCTCTGCCTTTAGTTTCTCAGCATACTGAGCCCT
>JAUZPB010000343.1 GCA_030706145.1 Bacteroidota bacterium | reverse complement strand
TAAATCAGTTCTAGCTTGCTGTCATGCACTACCTTATTATCACCATCTTTCTCGATAAAATATGGGACCCTGATTCAAGTTTGTATAGATATACTCCGGATGGAATATCTCTTGGTGCAAATTTTATGGTGTGAGTGCCTGCTTCGAATTCAGAACTTATAATTTGTGCGACTTCTCTTCCCAGAAGATCATAGAGCTTCAGACTTACAAAGTGTCTCTGCGGTATGCTGAAGCTTATAGAGGTCGATGGATTAAAAGGATTGGGAAAATTCTGCATCAGTTTATATTCTGAAGGTATACTTTTGGACCTATATGACCCAATGCCGAGCGCTCTGAAATATCTGTTTTGAGATTCATTTATATTACTGATTGCTTCAGACATGCTATTGCCAACTGCAATTGCAAGATAGATAAAAGTTGAGTCGTAAAGCTTAAGTGGAAGCGCATCTTGAGAAAACAGGCATGCAGCTCCATCGGCTCCGCCTGTGATCGAATCATCTATTACTTTTGAGGACATAAGTGAAAAAATAAGCGAGTCGCTTCCAGTACCTCTGTCATAATAATCCTTCCAGTCAAGCATCCTTAGTGAGAGAAGATCACTGTCAAGAAATTTTAGTGCTGTAAATGTAGATGATGAATTCTTTCTGAAAGAAGTTATGATCTTTTGGTGCCTGTCATATTGAATCGTTTCAAAGCCAAATGTACTGTCAATCTGCGGAAGAAATTCAAAACCAATAAAGATATTCATATCCTTCAGGAGAGTATCCCTGTTTATTATCTTAACCTTTACTATGGCATAAGGAGCATTGTGCCACCCATAAATACTGAAATCTGCCGTAAGGTATGGCGGGAGTTTTGAGAAATAGTTGGCAATTGCTCCTTTTATTTCGTAATCACTTTCTTTTGGTGATAAAATATTTGAAGCTGAAATGAGCGAATCCTGATCGCCTATGTAGCTAAAGCTGCTGCCAATTCCTGTAGAGGCAATAAGTGAGATCCTGTAGACCTGTCTTTTGTTTTGGCTAAGAGGTGAATTAACCCTTATTCTGCCAATGCTTGAAAGCTCTATTCCAATAGCGCCTGAATTAAACTTTTGAGCTGAAATTTTTCCAGAAGATAAAAAGAAAGAAAATGTAAAAAGAAAAAAGATGATGCAATTACTAAAAATAGATATAGTCTTAGCTATTGGTGATCTTTTCAAATGCTTCCCTTTCCCTTTAGTTTTTCCCAGGGGCCCTTTTAATATTATAATGATAGACGGGTGATAATAATGTGATGATAAGTAATTTGAGCTCTGCTGATTGGATTTTCAGTCTCGAAGGCTAGAATTTCAGGGGAAAGGATAAAAAACAAAATAAGCGCTCCTGAATTGAGATAGTTACATTTTTCAGGAGCGCCATTTTTTAGAGGGATTTTTTTTAGCTTAAGCTGTTTTTAGAAAATAGGGAAACCCTTAGCTTTATTATGCTTTTACCGGCTTCCTTACCGGTCTGTTACCAAAGGAATTATTTTGTATATCTTTTACTTTGAACCTTGAAACAATTTTTTGCAGGTTAACAGTAAGACGGCTCAGGTCTTCTGCAGCCCTTGCTATCTGATGTGCATTTGATGAATATTCCTGCGTGATCTGACTAATAGATTCAACGTTTGAACTGATCTTTTCAGATACTACAGATTGTTCCTGT
>JAUZPB010000342.1 GCA_030706145.1 Bacteroidota bacterium | reverse complement strand
TCTGGAATAAGTAAGTGCACCTGCAGCTGCAGAAATTGAGAAAGGCTGAAGAGTCTCTTTTATCTCAAAACTGTCAGGAATTGTGATATTAAAAAAGCTTCTATAGGAAGATCTATATGAGAAGTCCAGAGGGTACTTTCTAGTTTTTGATTGTAGTGGATTCTCATGTAAACGATTAATAAGCTGCGGATTTAAATAAATAAGGTCTCCATTTCTTTGTGCATAATTTGACGCTGAAATGATTGCATTTATCTTAACTGATGAATTTGTACTATCTTTTCCAATAACGGTTAAAGAATCAATTGAAATGCCCGACTTTTCAGTTTCAAGCAATTCCTTAGCAATGTCCATTTCTTTTGAATCTTTTAATTTTTCGCGAACCTTAAGAGCAGCAAAATCAGAATAAAGTTCTTCTATGGTTCCCTTTATATATCCATCTTCATTAAGATTAAAGTTAGTAACGGAATTATCTACATATTTTTTATCACAAATTAGATTTATCCACTCATAGGGCAATTCTTTAACTACAATTGCTCTTACGTTTAGCGCCTTAAAGGGAAGCATATCCATTGGGCGCAAAGGATCAGTTGCATCGAGATAAATGAATTTTCCGCCAAGATTAACTCTGGCAAGTACGTAGTTAAACTGCGAAATAATAGGATAAAGATCCTGTATTTTCCCATTACTTCTTGTACTTAGAATTACAGGGTCACCACTAATACCAATGCTCTTTAGCATAGATAAAAGGAGAAATGTAATATCGGCATTAGATCCCTTTTTAGATTCCAGTACATCATTAACCTCCTGCTCAGCAAAGGTGCGATCACCTTCTGTACAAACAATCGATTTCGCGACCCAGTCATATATAGCCTTCAGTTTATCTTCCGGAGAGTTCAGGTTTTGTGTAATTTCCTTTGCGGTTCTTGTGACCAGGCGAGTATCATCAATCCTGTCACAAAAATACTTATTATCCAGCAATTCCTTTACAAGAGTATCCCAGTCATTCAAAACTTGTTTTCTCCCTATACCAGAAAAAACATAACCCGAAAGCTGTACATCCACCTGATTTACATAATCATCTGTCGTAGTAATAAAAGGTTCCTCGCGAATAGCCGGAGCATCTTTAACAGCCCACCTCAACTGATTACAAGGGCATAGTTCCTGGCCAAGGAGACTTAAAGCTTGTCCTGAAAAAAGCTGATTAGTTTCTTCCATATTATCGATTGCAAAATTCTCAAATCCCCTGGTTACGCAAGAGTAGCCAATGCACTTAGGCGTACGGATGCGATACTCGCTCCACCTGACAGGCTCACTATGCTGGAAAGTCCAGCCTCTCATCAAAAATAAGCTTTCCGACTTAATTTTATATCTCAATTCAATTACACAGCCAGGTTTAAGTTGAGGCAGAGTAAAACTATATTTAGTCCTTTCCCCGTCAACATCTTCCTCGAAAATGTCTTTGTTTTTTAGTTCCTGTTTTTGTGCATTACCTTTTTCATCAAGCCAGTAAGTTGTCCCTTCAATATCGCTAATTCTCTCGGTATGTTTTTCTGTGTACAGAGTAATGTTCTGAGTACCCCAACTAAAACCTTTTGATGTAAAGATTTTCACGCGTAAATGCCGGCTATAGACAATATCAAGTTCATTATCAAAGTGAGATTCACCGAAGTCACATAAAATAAGAGCTGATGCATTAGTA
>JAUZPB010000341.1 GCA_030706145.1 Bacteroidota bacterium | reverse complement strand
TATTAACAACCTGAATTTCTCAGAAACTCGGCCAATTCGGAAAGATGCAGGAGTGGCTGAACTGGCACGCCTGGAAAGCGTGTGTGCGTGCAAGCGTACCGTGGGTTCGAATCCCACTCTTTCCGCTAAATTATCCCCTAAGACATATTTTTATAATGACTTAGGGGATTTTCTTTTTCTATTGCATACACTATGCATACACGTAAGTGATCCAGAGAGGGTAAAAAAAACATACCAGTATTTATCAGAATTATTCGAAATCTTTACTATTGTTACAATTCATGGTAATGAAAATCTTCTTCAAATATTCTATTATATTGTTTATATTTAGCTAATAAAACTTTAACCAGATGAGCACATTTAATTTAGAACGGCAGATCGAATACTGGAAGAATCTTGCTTTATCAGATATTACTACTGCTGAAATTCTGATAGAGAAAAGGAGGTTTATGCATGGGCTGTTCTTTTGTCATCTGACAATTGAAAAAGCATTAAAGTCTCATTATGTAAGGTATAATCTGAAGTTGGCGCCTAAGACTCATAATCTTATTTATCTTGTGGATAATACGGATCTGACTTTAGATGACTCTCAGATGAAATTTCTGGGTATTCTGTTAAAGTATCAGTTAGAAGGCAGGTATCCTGAAAACGAAATCGATTCTCCTGATAAGGAAGTTTCTGAAGATTATCTCAAAAAAACAAAGGAGCTTTTGGAATGGTTGATTCAAAAGTTATAGAGATTGTAAAGAAATACTTAAGCATTCTATCACAGGAAGGTATCACAATCAGCAAGGCATACCTTTACGGCAGCCAGGCCAGAGGTACTGCAACTGAAGATAGTGATATTGACTTAATGGTCATCTCCCCTTTGTTCGATGAAAATACAGATAAATATGCTCCGATCTTATGGCTTTCAACCAGGAAAGCTAGCTATAAGATAGAGCCAATTGCAATAGGCGAAAAGAGATTTCAGACAGATGATATGTCACCCCTTATTGAAACTGTAAGACAGGAAGGAATAGAAATAGCGGCCTAATAATTCGAAGAACATCATGAGCACAATTTTGTCACCGCTTTGTAAATTATTGCGATATTGACAATATTTTTTTTGTAATAGTTGGATATCAATACCTGGAACCGGTCCGCCACAATCTTCCGCTTCGATGTAATGCTTTCATTTATTATATAAATCTGGAAGAAAATACTCTTAAGCTATACAGGAGTACTCGTTCGCTCAACAGACAACCTGGCTACTATAACTATAAATTCCCTGACTTTGTAAAATATAACCACTAAGGGACAATTCAGAAAGAAACTTTTGCCCTCCCATCATTTTCTGACTCATTGTCTTCCCTGCCCCATTCTCTGTTTTTCTGAAGCAGATTAAGTTAATTTTCCCAAATTAATTTGACAAAAATAAAAAAGCGTATTATATTTGTGTTGTAACACATATATTTATAGCAGGCAAATAAGACAATGATTAAAACAGAATCAACTCAGCTGAATCAGAAATGCAGCTTTTCTTCACCTTTTCAGGCAGGAATATATTTTTACCCTATTATGTGTCATAACATATACTGTTACAACATTCATAAAATCGAATTAAACTAAATATAATAAAGGAAACACAATATGAGTACCCAGCTTAACAATACAGTAAACGAAAACATTACTTCAACTGCCTGGTCATTAGATCCGGCGCACTCGAGACTTGAATTTTC
>JAUZPB010000340.1 GCA_030706145.1 Bacteroidota bacterium | reverse complement strand
GGAAATATATTTCAGGGCGGAGAGAAAATTATAAATAACGCCCTGTCTACTGCAAAAATTCAAATAGGTCTGAATTTGTAGTAGCAAAAATTGAAATAACAGGTAATAAAAGCTTAACGCCCCGTCTTTAGGTTTTAGAGGCGGGAAAAGAATAATGCCAGAAGGAATATCAGAAGCATTTACTGTTTTAAGTTAATTCTTAAACTTGTTTTCATAAACTGCAAGTTTTGGATCTAATGGCTTCATTGTTCCTTCTCTGCGCTTTGCAGTAAAGTTCATTGATTCATTATTCTGATCAGTACTTACAGTTCCTTTCATCTGATCATCTTTTATATTCAATGTAAAGACCATTATTTCTTTTTCATCTTTGCTTTTCTTATTTACTCTAAAAGTTAACCTATCCCCATCAACTTTAGATGGCATCAAATAGTATTTCTGACCTCCAACTTCAAGTGATCCTTCAAGTTTCTGAAATACCTGCTCAAGGTAAAGAGTATATTTATTATTTCCCTCACTTCCCACTGCTTCAACATCCCATATACCTGAGGCATTTGCAGGTATCTTCCAGTAGTAGAGGTTTCGTCCCTCTATATCAATTAGGCTATCAGGTTCCCAGTTGTCCATGCTGAAACTGTTAGAGACGACCCTTGTGCCGGGCTTTAATTCTTTAAACAGCTTGGGACGAAGTTTGAGATTTACATTCGTAAGCAGGTAAAGCGTAACTACAGTAGCATCCCTGAGATTAGTTTCAAACAGATCCTGCTCAATAAAATTAACCTGATAGGTAAGTCCATTTCTTTTTGCATTAACCCAGCTGTCTCTTATGCGTGCAGGATTATTGTCTATACCAACACCGCGTGCTCCATACTTTTTTGCTGCCATTACAACTATCCTGCCGTCACCGCATCCAAGGTCATAGACAACATCACTTGCAGTTACTTTTGCCACAGTCAGCATTTCATTTACTATTGATTCGGGAGTCGGAACATAAGGCACCTGTGAAAGGCATTTATCCTGAAGAAGAAATCCTAAGATTGCCAAAAGAATAAACAAAGCATATTTTGTCTTCATTGTTACTTCTCCTTTTAATTTATTTGTTTTTATCTATAAACAAAAGTAATAATCCTGAACAAAGAACAATTACACCTGTTACTGCGCCACTCCCAGTATAAGCCAGGCTTGAATAAAGCATATATGCCGCAGCTATGCAGAATATAATAGGTATGAGCGGATATAGTGGTACTAAAAAGGGCCTGTAAATATTGGCTTCTTTATGGCGAAGCACAAAAAGAGAAATACCTACTAAAAGAAAAAACAGCCAGAAAACCGGTGCAGTATATTCAACCATTGTAACGAAACCGTTTCTTGCAAAAGAGCCAAAGCCAACAAGCGCAAGGGCAATCGCACTCTGAAAAAGAAAAGCATTAAGAGAAAAGCCTCTTTTTAGATGAGACAGAAATCTAAATGTTCTGAAGTCCATACCGAGGGCATAGTTTGTTCTTGCACCTGTTATCATTACCGCATTTACTGTACTTATAGCAGCAATTGAAATTATGACACTGATCAGTATAATCCAGCCCTGGCCAAATGTTTTACCTACAAGATCTGCAGCAACAGTATTTGAAGAAGAAATACCTTCAAGGCCAAGTCCGCGAATAAGAGATAAATTGATGATTAAGTATGTAAATGTTATTAGTCCAATGCTGTAGAGCAGCACTTTAACGATGTCTTTTCTTTTGCGGTTTACGTCGGCAGAAATATAAGAAGCTTCATTCCACCCGCCATATGTAAGAAGGACAAATATGAGCGCCTGTCCTATACCAGAGGCAGAAT
>JAUZPB010000034.1 GCA_030706145.1 Bacteroidota bacterium | reverse complement strand
TCAAATACGAAGGTTCAAAATTCATCTAATACTTTCAAATACTTAGTTTTTTTTAATTCCCAAAAATATGATATTATTAGAAATAAATAAATGTTAATTGGCAGTGTTTTTAACACAGTGTTTTTAACACAGTGTTTTTAACACAGTGTTTTTAAGCTTCACAAAGCGAATCTATGCCGGTCTTTACTTATTACAAAAGAAATTTACTAAGAAAACACTTCCAAAAATTTATTTTTCCAAATATTTAGCGGTCCGGATTGAATTTTGAGTAATTAGCAACTAAATTTCTATTGGTCTTATAAAATTTATACTATTTAGCTTATACTTGAGGCAACTATGAACATATATTTTCTTTTCTCTACTGTAAAAGATGAATACATATGCAAATATATATATACAAACGAATCAAAGAAGGTTTTCAGTTATTCTTACGATGAAGGATATATTGTAAAGAATGAAGAATCGATGCTGAAGGATCTATCAGATGTCGAGGCCAAATTTGCAGCAAAATCCAAGGGGAAAAAGTCTCCAAAGAAAAGTTCTGGATCGATTCTTATGCAAAAAGAATTCCCTGATGTAAGACAGTCCTTATTCTTTCTTAACGGCAGTCTGGATAATTTTAACAATGGAGTTCCTTCAAGAAAGAGGCTTCCTGAGATTATTAGTCCTTATGATATGGATTTTGAATCTTCAGATGATTTTGATGATTTAGGAGAAAGAGGCTTCGAAGAGACAGAAGGGGAATTTGATAAATCAAAGATGGATTTTGTTGATGATCCAATGGAAGATGATGATGTCTTTGATGACTCAATTGATGATGATGATTTTGACAGCCGTGATGCATATAAGGATGATTATGACCTAGGTCATGATGACTTTGACGACGATGATGACGATGATGATTTTTATCGCAGATAGCATTTCTCTCTGGCAGATAAAAATATTTTTTTTTGTAAATGACTTTTTGTCCCAGACGATAATTAGCCAAAGTTCCTTGATTATTAACTATTGATTATATAGAAGAGTTTAATTCGTTCCGTTTTTTTGCTCATTGAAAAAAGCTAACCAGGTTTTTTTATAATCTCGTATTTTCAAATGAAGTGATAAAAAGGTGAGAGGAAAACATTCGGGATTCAATCGGATAACGATGTCTTAATTAGTACATGTTCTTTAATTCCCGGTCAGCTTTAGTAAAACATAAGGGGAAAAATGAAATCCAAATTCTTGAAAAAATATCCATTTCTTGATTATATTTTCATCGCAATAGGTGCTGCAATAATGGCTCTTGGAATTGGTATCTTCTTAGTAGATGCTAAAGTTGTTCCAGGAGGAGTAAGTGGTCTTTCTATGGCCATTCATTACTTGTCGAATAAAAGCGTTCCTGTTGGTTTAATGATGTGGCTACTTAATGTACCTTTATATGCCTGGGGAATAAAGGAATTAGGAAAGCAGTTTGGTGCAAGAACTTTCTTTGGCTTTACTCTAAACTCGTTTTTTATTGATCTTTATAGAGGGGATGTCCCTGGTTTAAGATTTATTAAGCTACAGGAGACTCAGACAATAAAAGATCTAATGGCTCATGATTTTCTTTTCTTGATACTAATTGGTGCTGTTCTGCTTGGGGTTGGGCTTGGAATAATTTTTAAGTTTAAGGGTACAACAGCTGGATCAGATATCGTTGCTGCAATAATGCAGAAGAGGTTCGGCTGGAAGCCTGGACAGGCAATCATGTTCATAGATTTTTTTGTAATAGCTCTTGCAGGCTTTATTATAGAAGTAAAGCATCTTTCTCCCGACCGTCCGGCATTTTCACTTACACTTTATGCATTTTTTCTGCTTTTTATTTCTAGCAAGTTAGTTGATACGATACTGGATGGATTTGATTATGCCAGGATGGTATACATCATCTCGGACAAGGCCGAAGAGATTGCAAATTGTATTATGCATGATATGAGTCGTGGAGCAACGGGTATAAAAGCTCATGGCCTTTATAAGAATACAGACAGAGAGATAATCTTTACTGTAATTACGTTAAAAGAACTAACCACATTAACAGATACAATAAATGAAATTGACCCGAATGCCTTTGTAATAATAGGAAATGTACACGAAGTCCACGGTGAAGGATTCCGAAGGAGGTTTTAACAGGAGATAAAAAGTATGTGGATAACTCTCTTGAATTTTAAGAAAAAAAGAATAGATTGTTTAAAGATCTTAGTGTTTATAATTAGTTCAAAAAACAGTTGACATTTAAAAAACAGTGAGATATTTTAAAGGCATGAAAAAGACCATTTTCAAACTTGCTACAATTGTTATTGCGCTCACTTTAGTTAGTGAGATATTTGCCGGAGCATTCATCCCACAGAACGGACTTACGGCAAAAAGTGAAAATGGTAGTGTCGTAATTGAATGGAAAACCCTGACCGAAGATAATCTGGATTATTTTGCAGTTGAAAGAAAGGCCGCAAATATGACAGATTTTCAAAGGATTGCTGGAGTTCAAATTTGGCCAAATAGTAATCATTACTATAGATACGAAGATAAATCAGCTTATAAAACTACCGATAATGCCTATACTTACCGCATCGCTATTGTTGATAAAGACGGATCTGTTTCGCATTCCAGTGAGATATTTGTTATACACAATAATGTTTCTGGTGTAAAACGAACCTGGGGTAGCATTAAGGCTTTGTTCAGATAATCTATTTTTTTTAGTCAATTTTGTCATTCATTAGAATTCATAACATCAAAAGTTTTTTCCTTCCTTTAGTTATTTGTGTCCTTTTCTTACAATGCAATCCCACTACTTCAAAAGCAGTTTTAAGGAATAATTTTAAGTTTATAAAAGAAACCAAACAAATCCGGGTACTGTTAGATGAGAGCAGCCAATTCAGGGATTTAAGGTTTGACTGCAAGGTAGTCCTGCGTTCAGAGCAAAGTAACGTTTTAGTGCTTAAGGCTGGTGAGACTCTTCAGGTAAGCCGGAAGAAAAATCAGATAGAGATCCGCACCTCAAAGTCGCGCTATAATCTTGAATCAGTAGACATTTGTCCCAGTTCTGATATTGATCTGTTAAGTTACAAGAAGAGGACTTACCGTGGCATAATAAGGCTAAAACCCTCGGGAAGTAACATAAGACTCATAAATATTGTTGACGTGGAAGACTACCTAAAGTCAGTTATTTTTACGGAAATGGGACCAGCTAGTAAAGCACAGGATTTTGAAGCCTTAAAGGCATTTGCTGTTTGCCTTAGGAACTATACATTTATGAAAGTGCATGAGAGCAAGGCAGATTTCGATCTTTATCCTGACTCAAGAGATCAGGTCTATAGGGGTGCTTCTTCAGAAAAGATCTTTTCAAATTCAGCAATTGATGAAACAAACGGCCTTGTATTGGAATATAATGGGCAACTGGCAAAAACTTTTTATTACTCCTCCTGCGGTGGACATACAGAAAATAGTGACAATGTTTTTAGCGAAAAGGGGATAGATTATCTTAATGGGGTTGAAGATGGAAATGAAGATGAGCCATTTTGTATGATTTCTCCGAGTTTTAACTGGACAGAAAGGTATACTCAAGAGGAAATCGTAAGCTTGCTAAAGAAAGCAAAGTATATAACAAATCCCCAGATAAGGATAAAAAACATTGAAGTACAGAGCAGATTTAAGTCAGGCAGGGTTAACGAACTGAAAATTACAACAGTTAATCCGGAAGGTCAGATTAGTAGTTTGTTTCTTATCGGCAATTCGATCAGGAGCATTATTACTTCAAAGGAGACAAAAGGACTTCTTCGAAGTACATTATTTGACATAGAAACAGAATATAAAAAAGGGCTGCTTAGCAGTGTACAAATAAAAGGCAGGGGGAATGGTCATGGAGTTGGATTCTGCCAGTGGGGAGCAATTGCGCAATCAAGGGCAGGAAAGAAATTCCATGAGATTTTATATTCCTATTTTCCCGGGACAAAATTAAGCGAGATCTAATGAAAAAAAATAAAATTCCAATATATTTGGCTTCTAAATCACCACGAAGAAGAAGTCTTTTGAAGCTGCTAAATCTAGGATTTGAGTCCTTTAGTGTAGATTCTGCAGAGGAGATAATGGATGGTGAGCATCCGATAAAGACAGTTAAGAGATTATCATTAGAAAAGCTTGCACTTGCAAAGGAAAAGGTCGAAAAAGGAATAATTATTACAGCAGATACCATTGTAGTACTTGATAAGAAGATAATAGGGAAACCAAAAAATAAGAAAGATGCCATGAAGATATTAAAATATCTTAGTGGGAGGACACATACTGTATATACAGGATTTTCGATATATAATTCAGTTACAGATCAACAGTATACAGATTATGAAAAGACAAAAGTGACGTTCAGAGATTTAGACGAAAAAGAAATTAAGGATTATATTGAAACAGGCAGTCCGATGGATAAAGCCGGAGCCTATGGTATACAGGATGATTTTGGGGCGGTGTTTGTTAAAAAGATTAATGGCTGTTATTATAACGTGGTAGGATTACCACTTGCCAAAGTTTATAACATATTAAAGCGAGTAGTCTAATTGATTGAAAAAGTAAAGAAGAATATTTTTATTTCTATGGCCATTGCGGCAATGCTCTATCTGGGATTTATGGTCTATGCAGATTACAAGAATGTCATTGCCGCTTTCATGAAATTTAACTGGTATTGGCTGCCAGTGATTTTATTACTGACATTCTTAAACTATCTTACCAGATTCTTTAAGTGGGATTACTACTTAAGAGTATTAAAGATCAAATTAACAAAGATGGATTCTTTTGCCATTTTTATGTCAGGCCTTATAATGAGTGTAACGCCTGGTAAGATGGGAGAGCTTCTTAAGGCTTATCTTGTAAAACAAGTAGCTCACGAGCCAATAAGCAGAACTGCTCCTATTATAATAGTTGAGAGGATAACAGATTTTATTTCACTTGTACTGCTTTCACTGGCTGGTGCTCTTGTATTTAACTATGGCAGGATAGTAGTGCTTGGCACTGGTGTCTTTTTCATTTTACTCACATTAATTATCAGCAACAAAAGGCTTTCCTTGCAGATAATTTCTCAAATTGAAAAAATAAAATTTCTTCACGGGCATGGCGAAAAGATAAGAACAGCTTATGAAAGTTCGTATAATCTTTTAAGGCCATGGCCTCTTGTATATATGGTTTTAATTAGTTTAGTATCCTGGTCCTTCGAGTGTTTGGGTTATTATATAATTCTTATTAACTTTGGGATCAATTTAAGTATCCTATGGTCGACTTTTGTCTATACTTTTTCGACAATTGCAGGTGCAATAACAATGTTGCCTGGTGGTCTGGGAGTTACCGATGGTTCTTTGACATTTTTGCTTGTTCAAAAGAATATCGCAAAGGATTTAGCTGTTTCATCTACATTTATAATAAGAGTTGTTACGCTGTGGTTTGCAGTTTTAATTGGTGTTATAAGTGTGTCTTTTTATCAGAGCAGATATGGAAAAGTTGCTCTTGAAAATGCAGGCAACAGTTAAAATATTTCTTTTGAAGGAACTGCTGAAGGAATTTCAGTAAAATTTATTGAATAAAGTTCTAATAGCTGCGTTATTTTTTTACTGGTATTATTATATTAAAAGAAAATAGTAGTATTGAATTCTGTCTAACTTAAAAAGAAATAGAGAGGATCATATGGCTAAATTCAAGCATATAACTATACCAGTTGAAGGTGAAAAAATATCGGTTCAGGAGAATAAGTTAGTTGTGCCGGATAATCCAATCATTCCATTTATTGAGGGAGATGGGACCGGGCCAGATATTTGGAAGGCTTCACAATTAGTCTTTGATTCAGCAATAGAAAAAGCCTATAAAGGAAAAAGGAAGATTTCCTGGATGGAGATCTATGCTGGAGAAAAGGCAACAAAGGTTTATGGTGAAGATGAATGGCTTCCAAATGAAACGATGAAAGCTATAGAAGACTATATAGTTGCAATAAAAGGTCCTCTTACAACACCAGTTGGCGGAGGTATCCGCAGTCTTAATGTTACATTAAGGCAGAAGCTTGATCTGTTTGCCTGTGTTCGTCCCGTGAAATATTATTCCGGAACGCCCAGTCCAATGAAAAAACCAGAGGATTTAAACATTGTAATCTTTCGTGAGAACACAGAAGATGTTTACGCAGGTATAGAATTCAAGTCGGGTTCAAAGCAGGCAAAGGAGATAATAAGATTTTTAAGGGAGAACTTAAAGAAAGAAATAAGAGAGGACTCGGGAGTTGGAATAAAGCCGATGAGCGAGTTTGGGTCAAAAAGACTTGTAAAAAAGGCTATTGAGTATGCTCTAGGTAATAAGTGCAAGAGCGTTACTATAGTACATAAAGGTAATATTATGAAATTTACCGAGGGGTCTTTCAAAGAGTGGGGTTATGAAGTTGCAAAAGAAGACTTCCCGGAAAAAACAATTAGTGAAGAAGAGCTAAATAAAAATTACGGTGGAAATCTTCCGGAAGGGAAGATCGTAATTAAGGATAGAATAGCAGATAGCATGTTTCAGCAGCTACTGCTTCGTCCGGATGAATATGAGGTAGTTGCCACGCCAAATCTGAATGGGGACTATCTTTCAGATGCAGCTGCAGCGCAGGTAGGTGGTTTAGGAATTGCTCCAGGAGCAAATATAAGTTACTTTGTTGCTTTATTTGAAGCAACACATGGAACAGCTCCAAAGTATGCAGGCCTTGATAAAATAAATCCAGGCAGTCTTATACTTTCAGGAGTAATGATGCTGGAATATATGGGTTGGAATGAAGCTGCTTTAATGATAGAGAAAGCCATGACAAAGACGATAAAATCAAAGGTTGTAACCTATGATTTTGCAAGGTTGATGAAAGGGGCAAAAGAAGTTAAAACCTCCGAATTTGCCCGTGCAATTGTGCAAAATATGAAGTAAATTTGATAAACTTAAAATGTTCTCTATAGAGTAAGTGTAGGATTATTGATTTTCATCAGAGCTCTTATTATTTTAACTTAAAATTATTTTAACAAATGGAGGCACAATGTCAAGAGACAATGAAATGGGAAAAGGTCTGTTAATCGGTTTATTAGCCGGATCTGTTGTAGGTTCACTAATAGCTCTATTGTATGCCCCAAAGAGCGGAAAAGAATTAAGGAAAGATATTAAGGATAAGACTGATGAATTCATGGAAGATGCAGAAAAGTACCTTGCTGAAGCAAAAGACAAAGCAGTAGATATGATAAATGATGGTAAAAAAAAATCGGAAAAGTTAATAGCTGACGCTAAAGTAAAGGTAGATTCATTACTTCAAGATGCAGAAAAGATACTCTCTGACGCAAAAGATAAAGCTGGTGAGGCAATAAACACCTCAAAGGAATCAGTTGGGAAAGAAAGTGACAAGTTAAAGAATGCTTTTAAGGCTGGTTTAGATGCTTATAAAAATGAGCAGCAGTCCTAGAAAAAAAAGAGAGCAAACTTTAATAAGTTAAGTAGACTTTGAAAGAAAAAGAGCAGATTTATAAAAGGTCTGCTTTTATAAAGCGATATTCACCTGTGAGAGAATCAGTTAGTAAAAATCAATAATCACAGCACGGTAGAAAAGGGAGGGTAAAAATGGATGTTGCGGTCAATGTTTTCTTAGTTGTCCTGTTAATTTCTGCTTCTCTTTTGTGCGTCTATTTGGTAATAACACTAAGGAAGCTAACGCAGACAATAGCATCGGTTCAGGAAGATGTAAAACAGATAAAAAATAAGATCGATCCTATTCTTACAAATGTAGATGTTTTAAGTGGTAAAGTTGTCCTAATCACAGAAGAAGTAGAGTCGGTAGTTTCAGCAGTGAAGATTTTAGTAGATAACCTAAAGCACAAAGCTGAAGATCTTCTTGATAAGACAAAGAAAATGAAAGCTAATATTGAGCATCCTAATGCCGAGTGGTTTAAGAAAATCGTTGGTATATCTCGTGGTGTATCGGCCTTCTGGAATACTCTTAAAAATAAATAAAGTATAAGTGAAATATTAACTTTGGAGGTCACTTGAAAGAATACGGATCGGATTCTATCCGAAATATTGCGTTCATTGGTCACGGTGGAAGTGGAAAGACTTCATTATCTGAATTAATTCTGTTTACTGGTGGTGAAACAAACCGCATTGGTAAAATTGAAGAAGGTAACACAACCTCCGATTACAATGCGAATGAAATTGAAAGGCAAATCTCGATTTCTGCAACTCCTCTTCATATTGAATGGCAAAACACAAAAATTAACATTCTAGATACTCCCGGTTATTCAGATTTTATAGGACAGGTTAAAAGTTCCTTATACGTAGTAGATACTGCTGTTTCTGTATTAAAATCAGCTGAAGGAGTTGAGGTAGGATCGGAATCTACATGGGGCTTTGTAAACGAATATAAATTACCAGCTGCTATTATTATAAATAAAGTTGATAATGAGCATTCAAAATTCGATGAAACAGTCGAGCAGGCAAAAGAAAAACTGAGTTCTGATATTGCTGTTGTTTGTTTTCCAGCAAAAGAAGGTCCAGCTTTTGATACTGTAGTTGATGTCATCAAAATGAAGGCCTATACATATGGACAGGCCGGAAGCAAGAAAATTACCGAAGGAGAAATCCCAGGTGATGTAAAGGCAAAAGCAGAATCATTAAGGGAAGCCTTAATTGAAAAAGTTGCAGAATCAGATGAAGATCTGCTTAATACGTTTTTTGAAAATGGAACTTTGACAGATGAAGAGTTAGAAAAGGGACTAAAGCTCGCAGTTCTTAAAAGAGGGCTTATTCCGGTTTTTGCCGCTTCATCTCTTAAAGGTACCGGTGCAAACAACTTCCTTGATTTTGCAGCAAAATACTTCCCATCTCCAGTTGAAAGAGATGTTGTTGAAGCTACATTAAAGGATAAAAATCAGAAAGTTAAAATTCCTGCTAATGTAAAGGGTGAACCTGTAATGTTTGTATTTAAGACACTTTCTGAACAGCATGTAGGTGAGCTTTCGGTATTTAAGGTTTATTCGGGTTCAGTTGCTCCGGGGCTGGATTTGATAAATCAGAACAATGGTAAGACAGAAAGGTTAAGTCAGCTTTTCTATTTAAACGGAAAGAACAGAAAAGATGCTTCCAGAGTTGTTGCAGGTGATATTGCAGCTGTAGTAAAACTAAAAGATACACATACAAACAATACGCTTACATCAAAGAATCTTGCAGTTGTTCTAGCTCCTATTAGCTTCCCTGAGCCAATCATCAATGGTGCAATTATACCAAAGGCAAAAGGAGACGAAGATAAGATTTCGGCAGGTTTACATACACTTCATGAAGAGGATCCCACATTCCAGGTTAAATTCGATCCCGAGCTTAGTCAGACAATTGTTACAGGTCAGGGTGAACTACAGCTTTCACTTGCTGTAAAGCTTTTGAAAGAGCGCTATGGCGTTGAAGTAGACCTTGCTGAGCCAAGGATTCCTTACAGGGAGACAATAAAAGGACGCTGCGATAATGCTGAATACAAACATAAAAAGCAGTCAGGTGGGCGTGGACAGTACGGACACGTTGTTCTAAAACTAGAACCACAGGAAAGAGGGACTGGTTTTGAGTTTGTCAACGCTATAGTTGGCGGTGTTGTCCCTGGCAGATTTATTCCTGCCGTTGAAAAGGGTGTAGTTGAGACAATGACAAAAGGTATACTCACAGGTTCTAAGGTAATTGATATAAAAGCTACCTTGTTCTTTGGTTCATACCATGACGTTGACTCAGATGAAATGTCATTTAAGATAGCTGCTTCACAGGCTTTCAAGAAAGGTTTCATGGAAGCAAAACCAGTTATACTTGAACCGATCTATGAGGTCGAAGTAACAGTTCCTGAAGAATTCATGGGTGATGTTATGGGAAATCTTTCGAGCCGCAGAGGCAAGATACTCGGAATGGATTCTTCCGGTTCTTTTCAGATAATTAAGGCAAATGTTCCTCTTTCTGAGCTCTACAGGTATTCAACTCAGCTTCGAAGCCTTACACAAGGACGCGGACAATTCAAGATGAAGTTTACTCATTATGAAGAAGTTCCAAAAGAAGTTGAAGGCAAGATCATCGAAGAATACAAGAAATCTAAAGAAGAAGAATAAGACAAGATCGTATATAAAAAAAAGGCGGATGATTAACTTCTTCCGCCTTTTTTTTTATCATAGCTGAATTGTTATATTGTTAAATTAGTCTTTGGGAAATATTATTTTTCATAGTTATAGTAATGTAGTTATAGTAATATTATTTTTTTCTTTTCATACTTTTGAGGCAATAATGGATAAACTTTGGTCCCCCTGGCGTTCACAATATATTGATTCTTTTAACACAGAAAAAAAGGAAGAAAGCTGCATATTTTGCAATAAGAAAAATGTAGAGATCAGTGATGAAAGCAACCTGATGGTGTATAAAGATGACCTTACATTTACCGTACTTAACTTATATCCATATAATGGTGGACACCTTATGGTTGTTCCATACCGTCATACAAGTGATTTTTTAAGTCTTACAGCTGCAGAAAACAGTGAGATAATGAAAAATATACAGCTAGCCATAAAAGCTTTGGGGAAGATAATGAACCCGCAAGGATTTAATGTTGGCGCAAATGTTGGAAAAGCCGCTGGAGCAGGCATTGATACTCATCTTCATTTCCATATAGTTCCAAGATGGCTAGGTGATATTAACTTTATGCCTGTAATTGGGGAAGTAAAGGTAATTTCTCAGGATCTTCTTGAGACAAAAAGAAAGTTAGTTGATGCATATAAGTCTCTGACGGCGGTGATATGATGTTATTAAAACAAAAGAGCATTATATAAAAAGGGTGAATAAAACAATTCTTTGATGACTTAAATTTTAGAGTTAAATGCTTAACATACTTATTTGTCCAAATAGCTTTAAGGAATGTGCTGACTCTGTTAGAATTGCACATCTAATGAATGAGAGTTTTTCAAAACTTGCAAAAGCAAAATATAATACAGAGGTAAACACATTTGTAAGACCAATCTCAGATGGGGGAGATGGTTTTCTTTCGGTTTGCAGGGAAGTATTTCAGCTTGAACTAATTTCTTATGAGGTATCTGCTCCTTATAAGGAAGAGAAAGTAAAGACTCAAATGGGTTACAGCAAAAATAATGGGACAGTTTACATCGAGTCAGCAGATGTCCTTGGATTAAAACTAATTCCCTTGGATAAGCGCCATCCGTTGTTTTTAAGTTCAAGAGGTATGGGCGAGCTTCTGCAAAAATTGATAGGTGATCACTTATCAAAAAAAAGGATTATCTCGAAAGTTGTTGTTGGTATTGGAGGCACGGGCACAAGTGACTTTGGTCTGGGGATGAGCTCAGTTTTGGGTTTAGAAATTTATGATGAAAATATGATCCCTCTGGAACCATTACCCGTAAATCTAAAAAAGGTGCGCACTCTTAAATGGGAAAAGCCAAAAATCCCTTTTGAAATTGAAGTCGTTCTGGATGTTAACAGTCCACTTCTTGGCCCCAAAGGAGCCGCAATGACATTTGCACGGCAAAAAGGGGCAAGTGAGGGTGAGATAACATTTTTAGAAGAAGGGACTTCCAGCTTTGTTGATCTTTTAAATAAGACTTATCCGGAAAGCAGCAGTAAAAGACTCATGGGGGCAGGAGGGGGGCTATCGGGAGCCTTTAAGTACTTCTTAGATGCTGAGTATAAGTCTTCTGAAGATTTTGTTCGTGGAGATTTGTCTGTTAATAGTGGAAATTTTAATATAGATATGGTTGTTACAGGTGAAGGATCATTTGACGAGCAGACTTTGTTAAAAAAGGGTGCTATGATTGTTATCGAGGAATTTAAGGGAAAGAAAACGCCTGTTTATATTTGTGCCGGGAAAGTGGAAAAGCCTGCTGACCTTGAGAGTTTTAGTAATTTACATTTTATAGATATTTCAAAGTATTTTACAAACAGCAAGGAATCAATTGAAAATATAGATAAAGGAATTTTTTTGGCTGCAGATGAAGCCTTAAAAAGGTACTTTTCGGAAAAAGTCTCGTCATAATTTGTTATATTTAACTATTAAATTCACTGAGTGCTGCTCATAGTATATATCTCTGAGATTTCGTACATTTTTCATTTATCATATCTGACAGAGTAATTACCAGACTTTCGAAAAATTGTCCGGTTTTCTGCTATTATTTTACTTAAGTAAAGCATTTATTTCTTTATAATAATATAAAAGTTTAATATTGGGGTGAAATGAAAGAGTATCTTGATTTAGTAAAACTAGTAATTGAAAATGGTGTTAGGAAGCCTTCCAGAACAGGTGTTGATACGCTATCATATTTTGGAGCCTTTTACAGAGTTGATCTTGCAAAAGGGTTCCCATTACTTACAACAAAGAAGATGATCTGGAGCTCAATGCTTCATGAAGTATTATGGTATCTTTCAGGAGAGAACCATATAAGGAATTTAAGACAAAAGACAAAGATCTGGGATGCATGGGCAGATGAGGATGGAAATCTTGAGACAGCATATGGATATTACTGGCGTCATTTTCCGAGTGCTGAAAAAGACAAAAATGGTAACTGGGTTGTAAAGGAAATTGACCAGATTAAGTATGTTATAGATACACTAAAGAAAGATCCATATAGCAGAAGGCTAGTTGTAACAGCCTGGGAGCCTGGAAATGCCACTAAGAGTAAACTTCCTCCTTGTCATTACACATACGCCTTTAATGTAAATGACGGAAAGTTAAACTGCCATTTGACTCAAAGGTCGGGTGATATTGCTCTTGGAATTCCATTTAACCTGGCAGCCTATGCATTATTAACGCAGATCATTGCTCAGGAGGTTGGCCTTAAGCTTGGAATGTTTGCACACACGATTGTTGATGCTCACATTTACGTTGCCGACAAAGGGAGCGCTATGGAGAAATATGATCACCTTGAAGGCTTAAAGGAACAGCTTAAGAGAGAACCCCTGGAATTGCCACAGCTGAAAATTGCGCAAAAGCCAATTGATGAACTTACGTTTGAAGATTTTCAGCTAATTGGATATAAACATCATGATAGAATAAAGTTTGAAGTAGCTGTTTGATCAGTACAATAAAAAAAAATGCTATATTAAAAATTTTGGGAGCAGTTTAGTATTTGGAAAAAATAATAGTTGTTGCTGTTTCAAAAAACGGAGTAATCGGAAAGGGTGGTACTATTCCATGGCACTCTAAGGAGGACATGCAGTACTTTAAGTCACTTACAATGGGTTTTCCTGTAGTAATGGGCCGAAAGACGTTTGAATCGTTAAAAAAACCATTAAAGGGAAGGCTTAACATTGTAATTTCCAGGAACAAAGAATTAAAATATAATTATGATGAAGTTAAGGTTTTTAATGACCTTACAGATGCATATAATTACTGTAGTGATCATGAAAAGGTCGAAAAGATATTCATTATTGGCGGGGCTGAAATCTACAAGCAAGCAATAAAGACTGCAGATGTTTTAAGTGTCTCCAGGATGGATTTTGAGGCTGAAGGTGACGTCCTTTTCCCGGAGCTAGATTGGGGCAAATGGGAAGAAGAGACAAGGATTAAGTATCCAGATTTTAGTGTAGTGCTTTATATAAGGAAAAGAAAGTAAGTAGAGAGTTAGGCTTTATACAGCTTAAGCCAATTTATTGTGTGGTAGATAAAAAAAATCATGAGCTATAGAAAAAAAAGCAGTAAAATATTAGAATAGAACCATTAGTACTTAAGAAAAAGGAACATATGTCTCAAAGTAAAATAAAAATTCTGCCTGAAAATATAGCAAATAAAATTGCAGCCGGTGAGGTAGTACAGCGCCCTGAGTCAGTGATTAAGGAATTAATGGAAAATGCGCTTGATGCGCATGCTGAAAACATAGATGTTATAGTAAAAAGAGCAGGGAAAGCTCTTATTCAGGTTGTTGATGATGGGGATGGCATGTCAGAGGAAGATGCAGTTTTAAGCCTTCAAAGACATGCAACAAGCAAAATATTCACTTATGAAGATCTGGAAGCTATTAGAACATTTGGTTTTAGAGGAGAAGCTTTAAGCTCAATAACCTCTGTCAGTCAACTTGAAATAAAGACTGAACCAAAGGATGAGGAGATAGGTACCCATTTGAAAATAGAAGATGGGGTTACAATAGTCAAAGAGAAGGGCTCATTTGCAAAAGGGACTTCCATAATTGTAAAGAACCTGTTTTTCAATACACCTGCAAGGAGGAATTTTCTAAAGTCGGATGCTACTGAACTAAAACATATAACAGAGACATTTAAGAAAATTTCACTCAGTAATCCAAAGGTAAGTTTTAAGTTCTATAATGATGATGATCTTCTGTTTGACTATCCAAAAGGAAGCAGAGATGATAGGATAAAAAGTGTATTTGCCGATAATATGCTAGATGCACTAATTGAGGTCAAGGAACTAACAGATTATATAAGTATATCGGGATATGTAGCAAAACCTGCTTTTCTTAAAAAAAGCAAGGGTGAGCAGTACTTATATATAAACAACCGCTTTGTCTCAAGTAAGCAGGTTAACCATGCAGTATTTAGTGCATATGAAAACCTTCTGGATAAAGGGGATTATCCGTTTTTTATTTTGTTTATGGAAATTGATCCATCAAGAGTAGATATAAATGTACATCCATCAAAGCTCGAAGTAAAATTTGGTGATGAAAAGGATATTTATGTTTTTGTACATGCAGTTATAAAGAAAAGTCTGGGCAGCTATGATCTGGTTCCTTCAATGAAAATTGACTCGGAGACAAGGGCGGCAGGAGAAAAGCTTAGTTTCAATAATTTCCAGAAAACCGAAAGGCAAAATTTTTCTGATCGTCCATTTGTTGAACACCCATCTTCCTCTGAGCGCAGTTTTGTCTCCTCGCAAGGGACTGCTAACAGGGAGCAAGGTTCATATTCAGACAAGGAAATTGATTTGCTGTTTTCAAATCTGAATCCAGAAATAAAGAAAACAGCTCCCAAGTCAGAAGTAAATAACCCATTTCAGGAAGTCGAGCAAAGAGAAGTATATCACCGCAGTAATAGCAGCAGCCGGTCTGGAGAATTTGAAAGCGACAGTATGGGCAATACTTCTTTTATTATACAACTGCACAATAAGTATATACTCTCACAGATCAAAAGCGGGCTTATGATAATTGACCAGCATGTAGCACACGAGAGGATACTTTATGAAAAAGCATTGAAGTCATTTAATGCCGATCTTCCATTTTCGCAGCAGCTTTTATTTTCACAAACCTTGCAAATGGATCCAGGAGATTATGCAATACTTAAGGAATTACATTCTCATTTGACTAAGTTAGGTTTTGAGATTAAATTCTTTAGTAAGAATACAATTGTAATTGACGGAGTTCCCCCTGATGTAAAGATAGGTACTGAGGAGAGAATACTTGTTGAAATAATTGATGAATATAAGAAGAATCAAAGAGAAAAGCAGCTAGAAGAAAGGGATAACCTGGCAAAGTCGTTTTCATGTAAGACAGCAATTAAATCGGGTGATAAGCTCTCAGAAAAGGAGATGAGGCTTCTTGTAGACCAGTTGTTTGCTACATCAATGCCTTACGTATGTCCGCATGGACGCCCAATAATAATAAAGATTCCATTAGATGAATTTGATAGAAGATTTGGAAGGACTTCGTAAAAGTAAAGAAATAAAGGGAGGGAATTAGATGAACCAAAGATCTAGAGACGATGAGTTCAAGACGGCAAAAGGCAAGTTTGAGCAAAGGGCTTCAAAATCATATAATACTGGAATGAAGTTTACTTCTGTAAGCGGAGAGCCAGTTCAAATGCTTTATAGTCCTGAAGATATAGAAAATATTAATTATTTGAGTGAGATTGGATTCCCTGGTGAATACCCATTTACAAGAGGTATTCACTCGAATGGATACAGAGGCAAGATTTGGACAATGAGGCAGTTTGCAGGCTTTGGGTCACCAGAGGATACAAATGCAAGGTTTCATTATCTTCTTGACCATGGGCAGACAGGGCTTTCGGTTGCCTTTGACCTGCCTACTCTTATGGGATGGGATTCTGATGCCGAAATGAGTCAGGGTGAAGTTGGCATCTGTGGTGTTGCGGTCTCTTCGCTTAGGGATATGCAGGTGCTCTTTGACAAAATCCCTTTGGAGAAAGTCTCGACCTCAATGACAATTAACTCTCCGGCCTCTATCATCTTTGCATTTTACCTGGCCGTAGCAAAGTCGCAGGGTGTGGATTTTAAGGATCTTAGAGGAACATTACAGAATGACATACTAAAGGAATATATAGCTCAAAAGGAATATATTTTTCCACCAAGGCCTTCCATGCGGATAATAACCGATATGATTGAGTATTGTACGCGTGAGGTACCTCAGTGGAACCCTGTTTCTGTAAGCGGCTATCATATAAGGGAAGCCGGCTCAACGGCTGCGCAGGAACTTGCATATACATTAGCCGACGGGTTTGCATACATAGAAGAATGCATTAAAAGGGGAATGGATGTAGATGAGTTCGTTCCAAGAATATCTTTTTTCTTTAATTCTCACCTGGACTTTTTCGAAGAGATAGCAAAATACAGGGCAGCAAGGAAAATCTTTGCAAAAAGAATGAAGGAAAAGTATGGTGCCAAAAATCCAAGATCACTTTGGTTAAGGTTTCATACGCAAACAGCAGGCTGCACACTAACGGCACAACAGCCCGAGAACAACATTGTCCGGACCGCCTTTCAGGCCCTTGCGGCTGTTTTGGGAGGAACACAATCTCTTCATACAAATTCAATGGATGAGACACTTGCACTTCCAAGTGAAAAAGCAGTTAAGATTGCTTTAAGGACACAGCAGATAATAGCCTATGAGACAGGAGTGATAAATACAGTAGATCCACTAGGAGGAAGCTACTATATTGAATCACTAACTGAGAAAATGGAAAAGCAGGCAGAAGAGATATTTAAACAGATTGATTCTCTTGGTGGAGTAATTGAAGCAATTGAGACAGGGTATTTCCAAAAAGAAATTGCAGATGCAGCTTACCGTTACCAGGTTGAATTAGATAAAAAAGAAAAGATCATTGTCGGTGTAAATGAATTTGTTGAGGAAAAAGAAAGACTTGACATACCAATCCTGCAGGTAAGCCCAGAAGTGGAAAAAAAGCAGAAGAAGCTTCTTTCCCAATTGCGCCAAAGCAGGGATAACCAGGCAGTAGAAGAGTCATTAAAGGAAATAGGACGTTCAGCTATAGATGGCAATAATATTATGCCTGTAATGATAAAAGCGGCCATAAATAATGTGACATTAGGTGAGATGGTTTCTGAGCTAAAGAAGCATTTTGGAACATATGAGGAAGTTGTGGTCTTCTGAGTTTTTCTTATTAACAGTTTGTTTTAATAGTTTTTTGTTTTAACAGTTTTTATCCGCAGGTAATAGTTCTGTTTATAGAATGATTATCTGCGGATTTTTATTTTATGGAGTTTACAGAGAAAATAGCTTATATTTCCGACTAAAACCAAGGAATTATATTTTGTATAACTCATTTGTTAAACCGAATATCAATAACTTTTAACTACGAAAATGGTAAACGGTAATCCTGAGATGAAAAAGACAATAGAAGTCCCGACTCAATTGAGTTTGGGAAATGTAATAGGAAATTATCTGAAAATGATGAGAATGGAGCAATGGATAAAGAACTTTTTTGTCTTTGTTCCACTCATATTTTCCAAAAATCTCTTTAGTACGCAATACTTTGTGCAGGTAATAATAGCATTTATTGCTTTTTGCCTTACCTCAAGTTTAGTTTATATAATGAATGATCTTGTGGATATTGAACAAGACAGGTTACATCCGAAAAAGAAATACAGGCCTATTGCAAGTGGTGCTATTTCAAAGAGGAATGCAATAATATGGCTAGTATTATTAGGCCTGATAGTGATCTTTTTGATGACGAACTTAAATTTGAAATTTGATCTTGTACTTGCCGGATATATTCTCATTAATATTCTTTACTCTTTGGTCTTAAAGCAGCTTGTAATAATTGATATTATTTCAATAGCAGGAGGCTTTATGCTTAGGGTACTTGGGGGTGCTTTTGCTATTTCGGTATATATTTCAAGCTGGCTGATACTTACTACACTATTTATTTCATTGTTTCTTGCAATTATGAAGCGCCGTTCTGAACTTGGGCTTTCGCTTTCAGAGAGTAATGGTGTTACAAGGAAGGTTTTGTCAGAGTATTCAATTAGTTTTACAGAGCAAATAGCATCTATTTCAGCTGCAGGAGTGATAATCTGTTATGCTCTTTACTCAGTGTCCGAAAGGACTGTTAATTACCTTCATAGCGAAAATTTAGTATATACTACAATATTTGTTGTTTTTGGTATCTTCCGTTTTATGTATCTTGTCTATAAGAGAAGCAAGGGTGAAAATGCAACTGAAGTCATGGTAACTGATCTACCCATGATAGTAAATGTGATACTTTATGTTTTAGTGACAGTTTACATTGTGTATTTTTAACTAGTTGTAAAATAACTTGAAGGCAAAAAATCATGATGAAAGAATACTTAATGAAAGGAAATTTAGGAGTCATAGTTTTTTTGCTCATCGTACTTATAGTTAATGGGTGCTGTTCTTCTTCTTCTAAGGATAAAAAGACTTCTGATGCTAAATATGGCATACAAGAAAGTGAGCTTTATGCATGGGTAAATCTGATGCCAGGGAGCAAGGCAAAGTTCCATGTAACTGGGGATGTAAAAATTGAGAAAAAGGGTGAGATTGATCTAAATGAAGTTCAGTTTAAAGAAGTAATAGTCTATCAGGACGATAAGTTGCTCTATAGCTTTCAGCCTGTCTTAAGAGATAAAGCGAAGAGTGGTGAGGTCAAAGATTCATTGGAAAGCCGGCACTTAAAGTTTTCTGATGCAGGTGGTTTTGAACTTGATAGTCGTTTAAAGATGGATCACCCAGTAAAACTTAAGTTTCATTTTGTTTTGGGAACAGAGTCATATTTTTATAGCTCAAAAGTGATTAATATAGAAAAAGTTTATTGATATATGTTTTTTGAAGTCATTTTCTTAATAGTTCTTGTGCTACTTAGCGGTTTTTTTTCCTCTTCGGAACTTGCATTTGTTGTATCAAATAAGATAAAATTTGAGATAAAAGCCAGGAAGAAAAACCTTGCTGCATCAAATGCTTTGTATTTCTTCAGGAACTCGCAGATATATTTTTCTACGATACTTATTGGGACAAATCTTGTTCACATTGTTTTTGCCTCTTTATGTACTTTATTCCTAGAGCTCTATTTTCACTATGAAGAATTTACAATACTTGTTGTAGAGACTGCAATACTCCTCATTTTTGGAGAATTGCTTCCCAAATATTTTGCCCGCGAGATGGCAGACAGAACACTGATGATGACAATAATACCCGTCAGGATATTTTCAATTATATTATATCCATTTGTAAGGCTTACCTCATCGCTTTCCAATTTTCTAACAAAAAGCGAAAGTATGAAAGAAGAGAGTATAAATCTACTCTTTAACAGGCAGGATATTCAGGATTTAATAAAGGAAAGCAGTGAAGCTGGTGTAGTAAATAAAGATGAAACTGATATTCTTACACACATAATTGAACTTGGCGATCAGAGAATATATGAGATAATGAGACCAAGGACAGATGTTGTAGGTGTTGAGATAAGCAGTACAATTGAGGATGTATTAGAAAGCTTTATTAAATCTGGCTATTCAAAACTTCCTGTATTTGAAGACAGCCTGGATAACATAAAAGGGGTTGTTTTTGCATATGACCTGTTCAAAAAGCCCCAAAGACTTTTGGATATAATGCGCCCTGTAATATTTGTCCCGGATACCAAAAAGACCACAGAAATGTTAAAGGAATTTTCGGAAAAGCGTACTACTTTTGCTATTGCTGTAGATGAGTTTGGCGGAACAGCTGGCATACTAACTATGGAAGATATAATTGAAGAGCTCTTCGGTGAAATAAGGGATGAATTTGACACAGATGATGAGATTTGCAAAAAAGTTTCCGAAAATACATTTGTAATTGGAGCCAAAGTTGAAATAGACTACATAAATGAGCAGCTTGATCTTAATATTCCAGAAGGGGATTATGCTACTTTAGCAGGCTTTATAACATCCCATATTGGAAGAATACCACAAAAAGGTGAAAAAATTGTAATTGGGCGCTTTCAAATTATTATTTTAAGGGCAAATAACATAAGGATCGAGCTGGTTAAGATCAAAGTAGAATCTGAAGAGCAATAATACCTTCTTTATCAGAAAAGAGATTTCCCTCCCCACAAAAAATCTATTACAAGATCACCAATAAAATTGCTTTTATCTTAAAACATTCTTAGAATAGAATAAAATGTTCGATGTAAGATAATTCCCCAAAAAAGCATTTAAAGGAGCCTAACATGGGTAAAATACTTGTTACGGGTGCATTTGGGCAAATCGGATCGGAATTAACCCAAGCTTTAAGAGAAAAATACGGACTTGAAAATGTAATTGCCACAGATCTAAAAAGAAAACTCGACAGTAGTCATGATAGTGGAATAGCGCTTCCTGTAGACTGTCTGGATTTTGATACATTAAACAAGATAGTAAAAACCTATGGAATTGATTGTATATTTCATCTTGCTTCCATATTATCAGCCGTTGCAGAAGAAAAGCCTCAGTTTGCCTGGAATGTTAATATGGGATGTTTGTACAACATTCTGGAAATAGCAAGAGAAAACAAATGCAGGATCTTTGTTCCTAGTTCAATTGCATCTTTCGGCCCCTTAACGCAAATCAATGATGTTCCTCAGGATACTACACAAAGACCAACGACAATGTATGGTATAACAAAGGTAGCTGGAGAGCTGCTTTGCGACTATTACTATAAGAAATATAAAGTTGATACAAGAGGTGTGCGCTATCCAGGACTAATCTCCTACAAGACGCTACCCGGTGGAGGGACAACAGACTATGCCGTTGAAATATACTATGAAGCTTTACTGCATAAAAAATATGTCTGTTATCTTGAAGAAAAGACCTACCTGGATATGATGTACATGCCTGATGCAATAAAAGCTGCAATAGATCTAATGGAAGTTGATTCCTCAGGATTATGCCACAGAAATGCCTTTAATATAACGGCCATGAGTGTTTCTCCCGAGGAAATTGCAGCCGAAATAAGAAAAACCATCCCCGAATTTACAATTGAGTATAATATAGATCCCTTAAGACAATCGATAGCCGATTCATGGCCAAACAACCTTGATGATAGTGCAGCTAAAGAGGAATGGTCATGGAATCCTGAATATGATTTGCAGGCAATGACAAAGGATATGCTAAGCAAATTATCTGACAAATTAAAATCTGAGGCGATCTTTTCAATTAAATAAACAAATCCTAAAAATAAGTAAGCCAAAAAGCAAAAAACGAACAGGAGGAAATATGCCTTATTCTAAGCTATCGGAAGTATTATCCAAAAAACTTAAAGATATGCAGGATCGTGGTGCATTAAAGGGCAAGGAAATGGTAGTCTGTGGAATAAAAGCGGCAAAAGATGGGCAAGGGCCCAGGTTTTTGATCGAAGGTTTTGGGGAGAGAGAGTTTTTAAGGATGAATTCAAATAGCTATTTGGGGATGTCATTTCGGGATGAGATAATTAAATCAGAAGAAAGTGCTGCATTGGAATTTGGTACAGGACCAGGAGCAGTGCGTTTTATTAGTGGGACCTACAGGCCGCATATAGAATTAGAAAAAAAATTGGCCGAATTCCATGGCAGAGAAGCAGCAATGATCTTTAGTTCAGCATATGCTACAATGCTGGGCACGCTTGCATCTTTAGTAGATGGTGAGACAATAATAATTAGTGATGAATTAAATCATAATTGTATTATAAACGGTATCAGGCTTTCAAGACCTAAATTAAAGGAACTATATAAACATCTGAATATGCAGGAGCTTGAAGCAAAGCTTAAAGACAACATTGGGAAAGGTAAGCGTGTTTTGGTTATTACAGACGGGATATTCAGTATGAGGGGAGATTTTGCTCCACTTGATATTATTTCTCAGATTGCAAAGAAGTATGATGCTGAATATGAAGAGGGGGTAATAACACTAGTTGATGACTCTCATGGAGTAGGTGCTTTTGGAAAAACAGGCCGTGGTACCGAAGAATACACAAATGCAAAGGGTATTGATATAATTGTTGCCACTCTTGGAAAGGCCCTTGGTGTAAATGGAGGGTATGTTACTACCAGTTCTACAATTATTAATTACTTAAGGGAAACATCTCCACTTTATATCTACTCAAATCCAATTACTATCTCTGAAGCCTCAGCTGCAATAAAATCTCTTGAATTACTCAATAGTAAGCGGGGGCTTGAGCTTCTTGAGAAACTGAGGATGCTTACAAGGCGATTTGAAAAAGGATTAATAGACCTTGGCTACGAAGTTATTCAAAGTGAACATCCCGTAGTACCCCTAATGGTTAGAGATACAAAGAAAACCTCTGATCTGGTCAGTTTTCTTATAGAAAACAACATTTTGGCCACAGGGTTAAACTATCCAGTAGTTCCAAAAGGAGATGAAGAGATCAGGTTCCAGGTTAATGCGGACCATACTGAGAAAGATATTGACTATGCATTGGGCATTCTGAAGAGGTTCAGAGAAAAAAAATAGCTATAAGATTTAACAGAAACGATCGCAAATATGAAATATAAAATTGTATCAGTTTTTGATTAAGTTCTCCGTGAAAAAAATTAAAGCAAAAAAACAGTTAATATCTATAAAATCGTCAAATTATATCTCTTTCTGATATATAATTTTGTTGATTGTAGCAAAATCCAGATCAGGATATTCAATAAACAAGATCTTTATTGCATCAATTGTTTGAAGCTGAGCAAGCTTTAGTTCCTTGAACCTGATCTGGATCTGATAATCACGAATAGCTTTTCTGTCCAACAATCCTTCATTCTTTAGAGTTATATAGATTTCGTCATTGATGATATCTGCTAAAGGATTACTATCCTTTTGTTTTAATTCATTCATTTTGTAAAATTTCCCATTTGTATGGATAAGATAATTGTTTCAAAAGAATTATCGGATGTATTTACCTTGATTTAAGGGGAGAAATTTGGCTCTTAATTAATTACTTCAATAGGGTTTTGTTAAATAACTTTCCCGCTTTTTATTGTGGATTTGCTCGGGAGGATTGTGGGCATCCCCATCCAGAATGTGAGCTTAAGGCTTTTGATCTTCCAAAGATGGGAGGTCTATAAAATACAATAACGCCATAATCTGAGTTTGTCATATTAAGTTGACCATTTTTTATGCAGTCATCACATATTATCTGGTTTTGGGCTCTGTTTTCGGTCTGATTTATCAGTTTTCTATAGCTTTCCTTTACATTACTAAGGAAAACAGTGACTTTGTTCATATCATATACAGAGACAGTTACAATAGTCTGTGTTAGCCTGGTAAGTTCATCAAACCCTTTTTGAGCAAATTGTTTTACAAATTCTTCGAATGGATGGTTTTGTAAGGCCTTATTTAGCTCAAGAATTGGCAGGCTGCTAATGTAAGAGAGGTGCAGGTCTTCTGGGGAAGCAATAGCATATCTAGCCAAAGGAGAAAGTTTTGATATGACGCCCGGGGTACCATTGTTGCAGGTAGATAAGACTACAAGATCAAATTTATCTTCTGAGTACATTCTAAATTGTGACAGGCCAGCAATAAAATTATCCAAATTGAAAGCCATATCCGGATAAGAGGAATTATAACCATTTCCGCCAAATTCTGGGATCTGGTGCCCATAGAACAAAAACAGCTTTTTTATTGCTCCTGCTTTAGGATTCATATAATTATCCAGAGTGTATCTTTTGTAATATCTTGATTCAAGTTCCAGATTGCTATAGGATTCTTCCGTATTATATGTCATAGAAGTAATTAGCTTTCCGTTTTGGTAATGAAATAATTCTCTGTCCTTGAGTGGGAAGAAAAATAGAAAGTGTTCTTTGGGTTTAATGTGGAATATAAAGACTTCAGATTCAGGCGAGTGTTCTGCAACAAGCTGTGCCTGATGCAGCATTCTTTCATCGGCATTTATTTGATTTCCTGAAGAATCATGATATAAATAGCTCCCATCACCATGGATCAGGTAGATAATGCTATACTTAATATTACCTTTGGACTGAAAACTCTCAAACTTGCTTGGAATGCTGCTGCATGAAGCGAGAGCAAGGCAAAAAATGAGGAAAAATAAATACTTTTTCATGTTTTGAATCAGGTGCATAAATGTAGAGATAAATAATGAAGACATAAATAATGAAGACATGCCTAATATAAGGCATGCCTTCACAGCGAACTTAATTTAACGAAGAAGAAGAATTAGCAAGATGGCAACAAGCAGTAATGTTGTAACACTGATAGTTACCCATTGGTCGGCCTGCTCCATGTCCTGCTGAACATAATCTGCAAAGTTATTTAACTGATTATCTTTAAGCTTGGTATAGCCATTAAGGCCATTTAGTTCATTATATTTATCCTGGACAGATTTTTGTATGGAATTGATAGCTACAAGATCCTTTGAAGGTATATTGGACATATTTGAGATCTTATTGAGTGTATTTTGCATTTTTTCAAAGGATTCGTTCAGAATAGCACGTTTTTGAACAGGATCGGTAGCCTGTTTTACTTTTTGAGCTGTTAAATTGAAATATTGTTTGAATTTGTTCTGAACCATTACTGCATCACTTTCAGCAAACAATGATTGCGCAAAAGCAAATGCCAGAACTAAAGCTACTATTATTCTTAACTTAAGCATAGTTATCTTTCCTTCCTTCATTTATAACCACTTACCCTTAATAGTAGTATATAACTTAAAGCAACATCATGCAAGAGATTAATGTTGTAATGGAATTCCCTGTTCTTAGAAAGAAAATCAGCAGAAATAAGCAATACTCAGCAAAAATTGACTTTAGAAAATCAGGAATTTCTTTTAAATAATAAGTATGTAAAAGGATAATTCCCAAAATTGAATTATTCTGCATTGGGAGGAAAATGTTCAAACCCTTAGGGCGTTTTGACACCATTAGGGCAAAAAAGATAATTAAAAGGGAATTGACCTGTATATTGTCCAGTCTAGGTAATATGTATTCGGGAATCAAAGAAAGATCAAGATCTATAAAAATATAAATCTATAAAAATATAAATCTATTGTTTTTATAGATTTTTAACAATTAAACTAAGGGGAGTTAAACTTGGTAAGAGAAATTACTAAGAATCCTTCTAAATGGGCTGAGGAATTGGGAGTTAAACTTGAATTAAAAGAGCCCGTAAAACCTGTTGTTCAAAAAATTTTGAAAACAGAAATGTCCGCAACAGCATTTTGTTATCAACTCTTTTTATCAAAAGATATTGATTACGAATATGTAAAAGGGAAAAAAGAATTTGAACGGGGCTTGAAGGAGTTTCAGACCAAATACTTTGTTAGTGATACTATTGTTGAAAAGCTCATAAAAGAAAAGAAGGGGAAAATCGAGTAGGGCAGGGATATAAAGAGCAAAGCACTTACATTCATTTAAAGAATGTAAGTGCAATTACTACTGTTTTTAGTATTATTTATATTATTGTTCGTCTTCTTCAAGTTCCATTAATGCTTTTTTATCATCCAGGTTCTCAGTATCTCTGGTCCATAGGTATTCATCATAGAATTCTTCATTTTCTTCCATTAAGTTTTCCATATAGACATCCAGGTATTTACTGAGTATTTTATCTGACTCATTGAATAATTCCGTTAGAGGAGTTAATGCACTTGTCGAAATAAGACTTGCTATTTTGCTATCCAATGAGCTCTTAAAAGTATTAAGTATCCCTTTTACATTGCTGAGTGAAGCATTTGAAACATGGTAACTTTTTAGTTTCCCGATATTTTTTTCTGCCAACAATATTAGCAGATCAGCCTTTTCGATCAACTCTTTGTCAAGCATTCTTACAAAATGGCTCTGAGAGAATCTAGTTTTTTCCTTCAGAGGCAGATCATTATTAGCTTTTGCAAAATTAAATAATGCAGAAGCAATTGGCACTAAATTAAAAATTAGATCATCTTTTATTTTAGATGTTTGAATTGTCATATTAAAGGTTTCTGAGGAGATCATCTTATCTTCTCTTTTTATTTCATCGATTGCTTTACGCAACTTAGAAATTGCCCAGTTGAAAGATGGGATACCAGAGATGATATCCTTGTTCTCTGCCAATAATGACAAAACGGCTTCGTACATATCGATTTTGTTTTGCTCGTTCTCGCTCATGGCCCTCTCCTTTATAAAATATTCTTTTGTTATTTGATTTTTCTTGTCACAAACATAATATTAAGGAGGTCCTAAAAATATAGGGTAATGTCTGATATTCATGTAGGTATTTGTCCTACAATTCAAAATGTCAAGAAAGAAATAAAATTATTTTTGGTGAGGCGAAGAGACCTTAAAGATTATAATTTAAAGTTTCGTATTTTTGAAATATTTGTTTTCTGAAATGCAAAGAGAGTAAAGTTATGAGGGTACCTAAACAAAAATGGAGCTAAAAATATGAAATTAAACAACTTACATTTGATTTCACTTTCGGTATTTATTTGTTTGATAATGCTTTCTCCAATATTAAAGGCTGGTAGTCAGCATAAAGGTGGAGAGAATATTCTCTGGTTAAAGAGCGGATGGTTTATTCAGTCCTCAGATAAGCTAGCCGATAGCGGCAGCAGGATTTCCATGTCGGACTACAAGACTGCAGATTGGTATCCTACAGATGTCCCCTCAACAGTATTAGGTACCTTGGTAAAAAATGGTGTGTATAAAGATATTTTCATGGGCAGAAACCTTGCCAGTATTCCAGTAGATCAGTTCAAGAAATCCTGGTGGTATAGAAAGGAATTTATTTTGCCCAAAAAGTCAGCTCAAACAAGCATAGCAAAGCTTGAATTTGATGGAATTAATTATCGTGCAAATATATGGGTAAATGGTACTTTAGTTGCTAAATCAGATTCAGTAGAGGGGGCATTCAGGAGGTTTAGTTTTGACGTTAGCAATCTAATAAGGTATGGTGAAAACAATACTCTTGCTGTTGAAGTATTACAACCAGTTCCAGGGGAGCCGACAATGGGGTTTGTCGATTGGAATCCCAAGGCACCAGATAGAAACATGGGACTATGGCGAGGTGTTAGTCTAAGATTTAGCGGAAATGTATCAATTAATAACCCTTTTGTAAAGACAAAACTTGACCTTGAGACGTTAAAGAAAGCAAGTCTAACTGTTTTGGCAGAAGTAGAAAACAATAGCGGAAATTCAGTCTCGGGTATATTAAGCGGCGTAATAGGATCAGCCAGGTTTTCAAAAACAGTTGAGCTTGGTCCAAAAGAAGTAAAGAGAGTTGAGTTCTCACCCGAAGAATTCAAGGCTTTGGTAATAAACAATCCAAAACTCTGGTGGACAAATGACCTTGGAAAGCCTGAACTTAACACACTAAAGCTGGAATTTAAGATAAAAAGTAAGTTATCCGACAAAGTACAGACCCGTTTTGGCATAAGGGAAGTATCTGATTATTTTACTGAAGATGGGCATAGAGGATATAAACTAAATGGGAAGAAAATACTTATAAGAGGTGGTGGCTGGGTTGACAATCTCCTATTAGATAATACCTTTGATAACTACAAGGCGCAGGTCAGTTATGCAAAGCACATGAACCTTAATACAATAAGACTTGAAGGATTTTGGGGTACAAGTGAAGATCTATATAACCTTTGTGATGAGAATGGTATACTGCTAATGGCAGGATGGAGCTGTCAGTGGGAATGGCCAGGGTCACTAGGGAAAGAGACAGATGAATTTGGTGGAATAAAAACCCCTGAAGACATGAAGTTAATTGCACAATCCTGGAGTGATCAGGTAAAGTGGTTAAGAAACCATCCTTCAATATTTGTTTGGCTTTATGGGAGCGATAAGACGCCAAGGCCAGAACTGGAAAGCCGCTACCAGGACATATTAAAAAATGAAGATCCAACAAGGCCATTTCTTGCTGCTGCAAGCGGTAAAAACAGTACTGTTACAGGTAAAACAGGCGTAAAGATGTTAGGACCTTATGATTATGTTACACCAAATTATTGGTATATTGATAAAAAGTATGGTGGGGCATATGGCTTTAATACTGAAACCGGACCTGGACCGCAAGTCCCTCCTATTGAAACTATAAAGAAAATGATTCCTCAGGATTCTTTGTGGCCAGTTGGAAAAATATATGATTATCACTGCGGTGGAAATGACTTTAATACACTGGACAGATACAATGAAATGATGAATCAAAGGATGGGTAAACCTGCAGATCTGGAGGAATACTGCTGGAAATCGCAGTATCTGAATTACGAGGGTATGCGCGCGATGTTTGAAGCTTTTGGTGCAAACAGATATAAAGCTACAGGTGTTATACAATGGATGTACAATGCCGCTTGGCCAAAATTCTGGTGGCAATTATATGATTATTATCTAAATCCAAACGGAGCTTTTTATGGAGCAAAGAAAGCTTGTGAGCCTCTGCATATACAGTATAATTATGCTACAAACGGAATTGACCTTATAAATAATACACAGAAGGAATTTAAGGCTCTGCAGGCCGTTATTTCCGTATTTGATTTTAATTTACAGAAAAAATACACAAGAACTATAAGTACAGTAAACCTTGCCCCAGACAGAACAGAAAATATTGATATACTTCCTTCGATAACGGATCTAAGCAAGGCATATTTCGTTGATCTGAAGTTATATGACAAAGAACAGAAACTAGTAAGCTCTAATTTTTATTGTCTTTCCTCTAAAGCTGAAGTCTTAGATACAGCAAAAACAAACTGGTATGTTACGCCTAATAAAGAATATGGCGATTTTTCAGAACTTAATCAGCTTCAAAGCGTCAAATTAAGGGTTAATGAAAAGTTAAAAAAAGAAGGTCAGAAACAATTAGTAACGGTTGAACTTGCAAATCCAACAGATAAACTGGCCTTTATGATAAACATTTCGGTAAAAAATAGTACTACGGGTGAGAATGTTTTACCAATTTTCTGGAATGATAATTATATTTCATTATTACCCGGCGAGAAGAGAACAATAAACGGGTACTATTTTACAAAGGATCTGGAAGCTTCACATCCTCAAATAGTTGTTACTGGTTGGAATGTAAAATAAATGAAGGGCAAGAATATGAGAGTAAAAGCGGTTATTTTATTCATTATTTTAATCTCAATATGTATGATAACAAAAGCACAAAACATTGAAAGAAAAAATGTTGATCCCAAGTATAAGTGGAATTTATCAGAGCTTTATGCCAGTGAAAGTGACTGGTTAAAAGCAAAAGATAATATTCAGAAGAATATTGATAAGGTTGTTCAATATAAAGGAAAACTAGGCCAAAGTTCCGAAAGTTTTCTTAATGGGACCAAGAACTATTTTGATTTAATGAAGGAACTGAATCGTCTTTCTGATTATGCAAGTCGAATTAGTGATGAGGACCTAAATAATTCTCATAATCAATCACTGGTGCAGCAGGCAACAGCATTGACAACTGAAATATCAGAAAAGACAGCATTTATAAGTCCGGAAATACTAAAGATTGACCAAAAAAGACTTGATAAATTCTTTAGTGAGAAAAAGGAATTAGCTGACTACAAAATGTTCGTAAAAGATATTGTAAGGCAGAAGGCTCATACTTTATCTGAACCCGAGGAACAGATACTTGCAAGCTTTGGACTTTCGGGAGATACATATACAAATGTTTATAGTATCTTTACAAATGCAGAAATGCCATTTGCAAAAGTTGTTACCTCGGATGGGAAAGAAGTTGAATTAACCTCATCGGCTTATACAAAATACCGTACACTTCAGAACAGATCAGACAGAGAGAAGGTCTTTTCAAGCTTTTTCAATAATTTTAAGAATTTTCAAAATACACTTGGAGCAAATCTAGCCGGTAAGGTAAAAACAGATTATGTATATGCCAAGGATAGGAAATACAATACGACTCTGGAATATTCTTTGAGTGGCCCCAATATTCCAGTATCGGTCTATGAGAATCTGATAAAGCAGATCCATAATAGTCTTCCAACATTGCGCAGGTTTCTAGCCTTAAAGAAAAGGATGCTTAATGTTGATACGCTTCATTATTATGATCTATATGCTCCAATTGTAAAAGAGACAAGTATGCACTTTAGTATTGAAGATGGTCAGAAAGTAATACTTGATGCTCTAAAACCCTTAGGACCTGAATATAATGCAACTCTGCAAAAAGCATTCGGATCCAGATGGATAGATATGATGCCAACAGTTGGCAAAAGAAGCGGTGCATATTCAACCGGAGCTTCATATGATGTTCATCCATATATTCTGATGAACTGGAATGATGATTATGAATCGGTTTCAACCTTAGCTCATGAGCTAGGGCACACTATGCATAGTTATTTTTCAAACAAGAACCAGCCATTTGCAAATTCAAATTATGCAACATTTGTCGCCGAGATAGCCTCGACCTTAAATGAGAACCTGCTGAATAATTACATGGTTCAGAATGCAAAGTCAGATGAAGAGAAGTTATCCTTGCTTGGAAGTTATCTTGAATTACTCAGGACAACAATATTCAGGCAGACACTTTTTGCTGAATTTGAACTTGAGATTCATAAGTTAGTCGAAGCAGGCAAGCCTGTAACTGGTGAAGTAATGAATGACATTTATTACAATCTTGTAAAGACATATTATGGTAATGATAAAGATGGCTGTATAGTAGACCCATATATTGCATATGAATGGGAATATATTCCTCATTTTATAGACTATACATACTATGTCTTCCAGTATTCAACCTCACTGATTTATTCTACAGCTATTGCAGAGAAGATAATAAATGAAGGAAAGCCTGCTGTTGATAAGTATTATAATATACTAAAAGGCGGCAGTTCAGATTATCCGATAGAACTGATAAAAAAAGCCGGAATAGATCCCTTATCAGCCGAACCATTTAATCTGGCAATGAATAAGATGAATAAAGTTATGGATCAGATTGAGCAGATACTGAATAAAAAGTAATTCTAGTCAGTATTTAGTACAATTTTAACAAAGGCTATATATTTTAGAAATATAAAATATATAGCCTTTAATTATATAAAGGTAAACTCTGTTTAATTTATATGCGAAATTGCGACTTTTTAGCTTAATACAAACGCAATCGGCCTTACTTTGTGAAAAACATTGAAAGGCAAAGAATAAAATCGAAAATAACTTACTCATCTAAACCTAATAATAATGTCTTATCCCTAACTTCCAGCAAAGTTTCTGCAAATTTATTCCGGTTTTATTTTTAATTTAAAGGTCAAACTTGACAGGGAGCAATTTTTCTCCTAGTTTTACTTTCGAAAAATCAACCATGTACAGGTTAGATGTTCAAAAAATAAAACAGGAGGTAAATTGAAGCGCGTTTTCATTACAATTTTCATTTCCTTTTTAGCTTTCTGTACTACTAATGCACAGTATTACAGATTGTGGGAAAAGTCAAAGGCAAGTGCCAATTTCCCAACTTTTCTCGGTACCGGCAGTACCGAAAGAGGAATGGCATATGGCAAAATGGGTACTAGTGAAAGAGTATTTGTAGTTTCAAGACTTAGTGGAACAAATATTATAATACTTAATGCAGCTACAGGCGATAGTATTGGTACATTAAAGACAACAAATATTACAGGTGGAACATATCCGTTAAACGATATAGATGTTTCTTCTGATAGTGTTATCTTTGCTGCAAATATGTCAGTGAGCACAGGAAGTGACTCTTTATTTAGAATTTACAAATGGAAATCACTTACTTCTGATCCAGAAAAAGTTATCGAGTTTAATACCAAAGCAGGTGGATACCGTGTAGGTGATAAGATAACAGTTACTGGCTCAACTGCTGATAATTCTATTGTTATTTGGGTAGCAGTGGCAAGCAAGGCTAAAATGATAAAGTTCACAACTACAGATAATGGTGCAACTTTTACAGCTACTGAAGTTACTTTAAGTACAACTGTAGGATCAACTCCATCTGTAGCTCCAATTAACAATGGTGCTGATGGTTTTTATATTAAAGCAAATGGTAATCCACTTGTAAGGTTCTCAGCAACAGGAACGGCATTGGATACTATTTCAACTGCAGTCTCTGCAACAGGAAGTAATGCTCTTAGATATTTTGAACTTCTTGGAAAGAAATATCTTGTTACTTATAACTATGGTACCAATAGTAATGAAAACTTATCGGTTATTGATGTTACAGACGGAACAAAAGCTGCACAGGTTGTATTTAAGACTCTTTCAATGGGAGCACAAGCAAATCCAAACGGTACAGGTGATGTAGCTGTAAGAACAAATAGCGATGGTACAATTGATATAATGGGCTTAGCTACAAACAATGGTATGTCAGCTTATAAAGTTGCTCTGCCATTTGCTATTGCAAAAACAAGAGATGATGTCAATAATGATTTTGTACCTGATATGAAAGGTGCAGCAGTTACTGTAAGCGGTATTGTTGTAACTCCAGACTATACAGCAAGTTCAACTGGAAATACATATTACATATTTGACGGTCAGGCTGGTGTTGCAATAAGGGCTTCAAAAAAACTTTCTACACAGTTGAGTGTTGGCGATAGCGTTGTAGTAAAGGGATATGTTGACCAGTACAAAGGATTAAATCAAATAGCATTATTTGATAGCGTTGTTTCTTCAACAGGAAGTGTTACTGTTGCAAAGACTAAAGTTGCAGTTCCAGCTCCAATCGAAGTAACTGTAAAAGATGTTAACTCAGAAAAATATGAAGGCAGCCTTGTAAAAGTAAAAGGCCTTTCAAAGACACCTACAAGTCCAGCTTGGCCAGCTTCTGGAAAGAATGCCGTAATGAGAGTTGCAGCCGGAGCTGATTCACTTATGTTATATATCGATCTCGATACAGATATCGATGGAACAACTGAAGTAAAATGGCCACAGGACATTACTGGTGTTGTTACACAGCTTACTGGAAGTACACCTCCAAACAATGCATATGAACTTATGCCAACTTCAATAGCTGATTTCCAGACTCCAGTTGTAGTTGATACTATTCCTTCTGCTACAATTGCACAAGCAAGAGTTGATGCTGATAATGACTTTGTTCCAGACAATAAGGGTAAGTATTTCAAAATTACAGGTACTGTAATTTCTCCTGACTTTACTGCAAGTGCAGGTGGAAACAATTACTACATTTCCGATGGAGTTTCCGGTGTTTTGATGTATTCAGCTAAGAAAATTTCTGCAGCTTTGAATATTGGTGATAGTGTTCTTGTAAGGGGTAAAGTTGACCAATATAATGGCGTTACAGAATTTGTTCCTATTGATACTTTAGTTGGAGACAAGGGAAGTATTGTTGTAATTAAATCAGGCGTAAAAGTTCCAGCTCCGATTGAAATAACATTAAAAGACCTTAATTCAGAAAAATATGAAGGATGCCTTGTTGTTGTAAAAGGCTTAAGTAAGACTTCAACTAGTGCAGCATGGCCTGCAGCAGGTAAAAATGCTAACATGAAAGTTTTTGCCGGAACAGATACAACAACATTGTTTATTGATTTGGATTCAGATATTGATGGAACAACTGAAGTTGTATGGCCTCAGGATATCACAGGTATTGCAACTCAGTTTGCTTCAAAAGCACCATATAATACGGGTTATGAAATATTGCCAAGGTCAGTTGCTGACTTCAAGAAATCTACAGTTGGTGTAGCTTCAGAGGCAAAGATTCCAACAGCTTATGGACTTGATCAGAATTATCCAAATCCATTTAACCCAACAACAGCAATCAGCTTTGATCTTAAAGCAAGTGCTAATGTTAACTTAAGAGTATTTAACTTACTTGGACAGGAAGTTGCAAATATTCTGAACAATCGTGCTTATTCAGCAGGACATCAGATAGTAAACTTTAGTGGATCAAACCTTACAAGCGGTATATATATATACAAGCTTGAAGTAAGAGGATTTGATGGATCAAACTTTAGTGCAATAAAGAAGATGATGCTCTTGAAGTAATTAAGAAAATTGCAAAATATAGTTTAGATTGTCTTTTGCAAGTATAATTTAGTAGAAAGCCGCTTTGACAAAAGCGGCTTTCTTATAGTTTCTATTGCAAAATATTTTCCCTTTGGATGGCTAGGCCTTTTTATTTAGTACAATATCGATTCCAGCCTGTAGAAGTTCTTTTACCTCAGAATTACTATTGCCTTCAGAATAAATTCTTATCAAAGGTTCTGTCTCGGAAGACCTAAGCAAAAGCCACCTGGAATTCCCCAGTAGGTTAAACTTTAGGCCATTTATAATATTCCGGCTTGAATAAAATTCTGAAATGCCTGTTACCTTAAGTGAGCAGATCTCTTTTGGCGGGTTCTTGAATAAATCTGGCAGTTTAGACATACGGTCGTTAAATTCATATTTATAGTCAATTCTGTCATAGAAGATTTGTCCAAATATTTTCTTTTTTTCTTCAAAATAGTCGCTAAGTTTTGAATAACCAGATTTTGCAAGCATTTCTGCCATAAGTAATGTAGAGAGCAATCCATCTCTTTCGGGTATATGGTTCTTATAGCCAAAACCTCCGCTTTCTTCGCATCCAATTGCGATATCTTCAGAGGTCATTTTTTCACAGATATACTTGAATCCAACCTGAACATCATAAACCTTTCTAGCTGGAGATTCAAATAATTTGATCTTATCTGTTACAGAAGAGGTTTTTACCAATCCACCGGAAATATGTTTACAATTGACAAAGTAATCATTTAACAGGAGAATTGTATACTGAGCACTCAGCCAGCGTCCATCTTCGAGCATGATGCCGCATCTGTCTGCATCTCCATCTGTTGCTGCAGCAAAAGAAAATCCAGGATTTTCAATCAGGAAATTTTTTAAAGGAATAAGGTTTTTCTCAATTGGTTCAGGAGATCTTCCTGAAAACTCTTCGTGGATTTGGCTGAAAATAGTAGTAGCACTGCAGCCGTGTCTTTTTAATAATTCTTCTAAATATCTTTGTCCTGCCCCTGACATAGAGTCTACAAGTATATTAAGTCCAGAATCTTGAATAGACTTAAAATCTATATATTCTTCAAGTTGCCTATAATAGATGGGCAAAAAATCTGTCTTGCAGATCTTATCATTGCTCGATTTTACAGCATTTTTGTTTAGGAGTTTTTCAACCTTTAGAGTTTCTTCGGTTACAAAGGGACCTCCATAGGATGCCTTGAATTTTATGCCATTATATATTGGCGGATTATGACTTGCTGTAATCATTACTCCAGCATCTAAAGAATTTGCTTTGACAAAGTAAGAAAGTGCGGGAGTAGGAATTATCTTATCCGAGAGGAAAGTCAATATTGAATTCCCTGATAACACCTGAGAAAATATCTCTGCAAATTCATTTGAATATTTTCTTCCATCAAAAGCCACTGCGACTTTACATTCCTTAGAAGAAGCATTTTTAGAGTTAATATAATCTGCAAAAGCCTGTGCAACAAGTTTAACAGTCTGATGGTTTATTTCACTATCTAGTAAAGCTCTCCATCCATCTGTTCCAAAAATAATATTGTCATTCATGAGCACTATTTCCGAAATTATTAGAATTGAAATTCAGGAGACAAAATTAAGAAACAAAAACAAATTTGCAGCAAAAAAATAAATCAAATAAGTACAAAATCTGAAAAGGGTTAAAAAATGATCAATTTTCGAATGATTTCTCTTTAGTTGTTTTGTAGCCGACTACATCATAGTGTAGGTTTTTTTCTATTTCCATTTAATTAAGTTATTTGCAAAAAAAAATAACGTAATGCCTATAATTCAAACTACACTTCTAATAGCTGTCTTTATTTCCATGGCCCTTCTGATGTTCATGAGGAAAATGCCAGCACTAATAACATTGCCAGTGATGGCTATTCTGATAGCATTGATAGGAGGAATTTATCCAAAGGATATAATTGAATATGTAATTGGTCAAGGATCAATAAAACTATACAATGCCTATACAATCGCAATGATGGGAAGCATGCTAAGTGTTGTACTGCAGAAGACTGGCGTTGCCGAGAGCATGATCAAAAAAGGAGCGGAGTTATCAGGAGATAATCCATGGGTAATTGCTGTAATTACTCTTATACTAATTACATTCTTATTTAGTATTCTTGGCGGACTCGGTGCAATAATAATGGTTGCAACAATAGTCCTTCCAATAATGTCGTCAGTTGGTATAGGTCCTATGACTGTTGTAGGGATATTTTTATTTGGCCTAAGCATAGGTGGAATATTAAACGTAGGTAACTGGGCTGTTTATATTAGTGTCATAGGTCTGCAAGCATGGCAGGTGAAACAATTTGCTATGATCATTTTTTGTATCTCAATGGTAATTGCAATAGTGTACATAACAATTCAATTATACAGAGACGGACAAAATATAAACATTAAAAGAATATCACTAGTCACATTTGCAGTTTCGTTACTGACAATTTTGTCTGTACTAGGCTACAATGCTTGTAGCGTACAAACGCAGAATATCATAGGAAATATCTTTTCTACAATAGGTTTAGCAGCAACGTGGGTGATAGCATGTGGAATTGGTATTTTGTTCTTAATAGTGCTCATTCGAATTTACTTAAAGAAAAATGAAAGCAGTAATGAAGTTCACTGGAGCGCATATTTTTCCCCAGTTATACCTTTATTTCTGATACTTTTATTTAACCTTAATTTTATAGCCTCATTTGTCCTTGGAATATTCTATGCCTTTCTCTCAACGTATAAGAAGGGGAGATTGAACCTCCTTATACGTTGCGTATTTGAAGGAGGGGCAGTTGTAATGCCAGCTATTGTATTAATGTTCGGCATTGGGATGCTGCTCATTGCAATAATGGGTCCAGGAGTAGAAGTAAAATCTTATCAAGGTGGCTGGCCAGTATTAAATCTATTGAAACCATTACTTCAAAATATAGTTCCACACAACGCAATATCATATGTCTTAATCTTCACATTTACAGCACCGCTTGCACTATATCGTGGTCCTTTGAATGTGTGGGGTATGGGATATGGAATAGCAGCAGTTTTTCTAGCAAGCGGATTGAATCCGGGAGCTATTATGGGACTATTATTATCTGTAGGTCAAGTCCAGGGAATAAGTGATCCAACCAATACTCATAATGTTTGGCTTGCAAATGAGATGCAGATAGATGTTCAAAAAATCTTAAAGAACACTATTCCTTATACCTGGATAATTGCATTTCTGGGTTTGATAATAGCCTCAGTAATTTATTTGTAATTAGAAAAATAAAAGACTTAAAAACAAAGCTGTTTCTAGAGAAAAGATGCGAAAAATAAAAATTGGAATAGATGTAGGCGGTACTTTTACACATGCCGTTGCAGTTGAAATAAGTGATTACTCAATTGTTGGTAAAGCTTGTGTGCCAACAACACACTTAGCCAAAGAAGGTGTGGCCCAAGGTGTTGTAATGGCCATGAAGAAACTGATTATAGAAAATAAAATAGATCCTGATGAAGTAATATTAATAGCACATTCAACAACTCAGGCAACAAATGCACTTTTAGAAGGGGATGTTGCAACGGTTGGAATAATAGGAATGGGAAAAGGTTTTGAAGGCATAAGAGCAAAGAAAGAAACAAATCTAGACAGTATTGAACTTGGCTCAGGAAAGCATTTAAGCACAAGGTTTTTGTTTCTTGATACATCAAAACCACTTAC
>JAUZPB010000339.1 GCA_030706145.1 Bacteroidota bacterium | reverse complement strand
TGGCTCAAATGGAGGAAGATTATACAAGACTGGAGATTTAGGAAGGTTTTTAGACGGTGGAATTATTGAATACTGTGGAAGAGCTGACTTCCAGGTTAAGGTACGCGGCTTTAGAATTGAACTTACGGAAATTGAAAATGTACTTAGAAATCACCCATCCGTAAAGGAAGTACTTGTCGATACATTTGAATCAGGACTTGGAAATAAAAGCCTTGTAGCTTACCTGGTACCTGTAGAGGGAACAGACAGGAAAATAATCTCTGCATTAAAGGACTTTATGCGCTCTCAACTTCCTGAATATATGGTCCCATCTGTCTTTCATTTTATGGAAAAATTCCCTCTTACTTCAAACGGGAAAATTGACCGCAGAAAACTTCCAAAGGTAAGCGAAATATTACCAGAAGTAAGTAGTAGCTCGGAGAACCTTTCTGAAGCTCAAAGTGATACTGAGAAAAAGTTAGCAGATGTATGGAAAGAGGTATTAAAGCTTGAAAAAGTCGGGCTTGATGATAACTTTTTCGAACTCGGTGGTGATTCAATAATGAGTATTCAGGTAATTGCTAAATCAAATCAGGCAGGCATAAAGATCACACCAAAACAGATGTTCATGTATCCTACTATAAGGGGTCTTGCCTTAGCCTCAGAGACTAATGCTGTAAAAGCTGAGCAGTCTTTCTTTTCAGGTCCCGTAGCACTTAGCCCTATTCAGCACTGGTTCTTTGAAAAACAGTTTACCGATGAGAACCTCTGGAATCAGTCGAACTTGTTCAAGTTAAAAGAAAGACTTGATCCTGTAAAACTAAAAAAGGCACTGTCTGAAATAATAAAGCATCATGATATGCTTAGAGCTTTCTATAAAAAAGACTCAAATGAAATAAAGCAGATAATTAGGAAAGATATTCCTGAGGATGTTTTCTATTACATTAAAGCTGACCATAGTTTTGATAATTATGATGAGCTCTTAAATCAGATAGATGAAATTCAGTCAGGCTTTAGCATAAGTGAAAGCTCACTTATTAAAGTTGCATATATTGAAACTTTGGATGAAAAGTCCTCATATCTATTTATATCAGTTCACCATCTTGTAATTGACGGGGTTTCATGGCGCATACTTTTAGATGACTTATGGAATGCCTATGGCCAGATCTCTCAAAATAAAAAAATTACTCTTCCGCTTAAAACTACTTCGTACAAGGAATGGGTTGAAAAACTAAATGATTATGCTAATTCAGAAAAAGTAGGAGAAATGCTTAATTACTGGAAGGATAACCTTCCGGGTGATATTGGAAAGCTTCCTTTAGATTATGATAAAAGAGCGGAAAACCTTGAAGATTCATCTGATGTTTTAATGACATCTCTTAGTAAAGAGGATACTGACTCTCTTCAACATAGAATACAAAATACACAAATAGGTCTTCTTAGTATAAACGAACTTTTAATTGCAGCTCTCTATAAGACAATTACACAGTGGACCAACAGTTCTTCTCTCTACATTGATTTGGAAAACCATGGCAGAGATACTCAGTTTTCTGATCAAATAGATGTTTCAAGAACTATTGGCTGGTTTACTTCAATCTATCCACTTTTTATTAAAGCTGAAAGTGTGGATGGAAGTATTTCTGAAGTTGGTAATATTATCTCCATGATAAAAGAAAAAATAAATGGCATTCCTGATAAGGGGATAAGCTATAGCTTGCTAAAATATCTAAATAAGAACAATACTCTTTCAGAAAACATAAGGCGATATCCTACACCCGAAATGAGTTATAACTATCTTGGACAGTTTAATCAGGAGATATCACAATCTGGATATGAAATACTCTCTTCGGCAGTTAAAAAAGA
>JAUZPB010000338.1 GCA_030706145.1 Bacteroidota bacterium | reverse complement strand
TCTAAAAGGCATTCAGGTAAAGATAGATAGTAGCAGAAACAGAGAATATGTCTGTGCAACAAACTCACTTGAAGAGGAACTAATAGCTATATGGTCTGAACTTCTCTCAGTAGATAAGATCAGTATTACTGATAACTTCTTCGAACTTGGCGGGCATTCTCTTCTTGCAATTCAGCTTATAACAAGGATAAACAGGAAACTTAAATGCCAGGTCCCATTAAGAAATATATTTGACTTCCCTATTCTAAAAGATTTTGCAGAAGAAATGAAGGTATATGTAGGAAATGAAAAACTTACGCCAATAATACAAAAAGTTAACAGAGATGGGAATATCCCCTTATCACTGGCTCAGGAAAGACTCTGGGTCTTAGATCAGCTTGAACCTGGTAAAGCCCTCTATAATATACCATCTGCCTACAGAATAAGCGGAAATCTTAATATAGAATACCTTGAAAAAAGCATTAACTATGTAATAAAAAGGCATGAAGTTCTAAGGACAAAAATTATTACTTCAGATGGAAATGCAACTCAAAAAATACTTCCTGAAAAGTCATGCACTATAAGAAAAATTAATCTGCCTGAAGATCTTAATGATCCGGATAGAATTAAAAATATAATACTGGAAATAATACTAAAAGATGCAAAAACCTCCTTTAATATCTCTGAAGACCTTTTCCGCATACATATTATCAAAGTTAAGGAAAATGACCATGTAGTATTACTTAATATGCACCATATTATCTCCGATGGATGGTCATCTGTTATTTTCATAAGGGAAATTGCAGAAATTTATAGCTCTTTTGAAAAGCAGAAAGAAGCAGTGCTTCCTCCCTTAAATTTACAGTATGCTGATTATTCTATCTGGCAAAGAGAATTGTTGAAAAATGAAAAGTATTATACTGAACTTATTCACTATTGGAAAGAAAAGCTAGAGAACATAAATACAACCACTTTGGAAAGTGACTTTACTAGACCAGAGATACAGAGCTTTAATGGGAAACATATTGTAACAAGACTTAAACCTGCGATAACCTCTAAATTGGAAGAATTAGCTGGTAAAAATAACGTTACTCCTTTTATGTTTCTCCTTTCTGCATTTAATCTGCTTTTATATAAGTATACAGGACAAACAGACATAATAGTTGGAACTCCTGTTGCCAATAGAGATCATCCTGATATAGAGAACCTAATAGGTTTCTTTGTAAATACAATTGTACTTAGGACACAATTTTCAGAAAGTGATTCTTTTACTCATTTATTAGACAAGGTTCGTGAGACTACACTAGGTGCATATTCACACCAGCAGATGCCTTTCAATAAACTTGTTGAAGAAATTAATCCTGAACGCAACACTAGTCATACTCCCCTGTTTCAAATAATGTTTATGATGCAGAATATTCCACAGAAGAAAGTTGAACCAATAAAGGGGCTAACCATCGAAACTCTTGAAGTTGAAAATGAATTATCGACTTTTGATCTGTCAATTATCATAGAAAAAGACTCAGATGGATTTGTAATTGCAGCTGAATTTAATAAAGACCTATATAAGGAAAACACAATATCAAGCTTCCTCAGTCAGTATGCTTACCTTCTTGACCAGTTATCATTTAATAGTATGAAGACCCTTAAAGAGTACTCTTTAATAAAAGAAGAAGAAAAAAGAAAGATACTTAATGAGCTAAGTAATGTTGAAATAGTTAACGGTACAATAATAAGTGAGATAGAAAGAGGTGGATGTGAAGTCAGCAGAAATATAGCCATAAAGGAGAAAGGAAAAGAGATAAGCTACCGAGAGTTAGAAGAAAGGACAAACAAGCTGTCAAGGTACATAATAGGAAAGCTA
>JAUZPB010000337.1 GCA_030706145.1 Bacteroidota bacterium | reverse complement strand
GTGCTCATTATACCATGAGCCATAATATCTTTGAAATCAGTTATTTTCTGTATCTCGGCTTCAATACCGTTTTCTGTTACTACTTCTTTACATAGTTTCTCAAGGTTAATGCAGTTTGCACAGCCCGGTCCAAGTACTTTAATATTAAGCATGACATAACTCCCTTTATTCATTAAATATTTTGCATAATTTTGTCAGCTACAGTTCGTTAGTGATCCTTATTTTGTTTTATTTCTGTTATATAGAACTGGTGGAACCTACCTTCTATTTCATCTCTAACCCTTCTAAAGACAGAAAGTATTTCTTCTTCCGTGCCTTTTGCATCTGCCGGATCATCAAATCCAATATGAAGCCTGCGCTGAACCTTTCCAGTAAAGACAGGGCATGTTTCTTTTGCATTATCACAGACAGTAATTACATAATCAAAGGATTTATCCACGAATTCATCTACATCCTTTGGGTGCTCCTGACTTATGTCGATCCCCTTTTCGGCCATTACTTTTATTGCCTTTGTACTAACCCTTAAAGCAGGCTTTGTACCTGCAGAAAATACTTCCATTTCGTGATCGAAAGACTTCAGGAAACCTTCGGCCATCTGGCTCCTGCATGAGTTACCTGTGCAAAGTATCAAGATCCTCTTTTTCATATTATCCTTTACTTTAGTAAATAACTTCGTCATTTACCGAAATATTGATGAAATTTTTTATTTGCAGCAAAGCTTAGCACGATCAACAGAATTTATTTTATCAATATCACAGCTTACAGTATTATCATTGCTTATCCAGAAAGGAAGCATTGATATAATGGATGCAACGGTTGTATCGCAGCAATTAGAGTTTATCATATAGTTAACCCATTTGCCCTCTTTTTCCTCAATTATGAATCCGGCACGCTTCAAAATGCTCAGGTGCTCAGAAACAGTGGATGTAGCAAGTGAAAGGACTTCTGTTATTTCACAGACGCACAGTTTTCTCACCTGCAGCATTTTAAGGATGCGCAGCCTGTTAGGATCGGATAAGGCTTTGAATAATTTAGCTTTTTCTTCTATTTGCATATTTCTCATTTCGTTTTACACCGAAATCTAATAAGTTAAAAACCTTTTGTCAAGTTAATTTTGAATTAAATTGCACAAAATATTTCTATTGATATTAGGCTTTCTTTTTGCAAGATTAAGGCAGGAAATCTTTAAGCTCCCAGGAACTGGTAACAATCAGTTAAAATGAGGTGAAAGATGAAGTACTTAACTATTTCTGTATTATGGATAGGATACTGCGCTCTTCACAGCTTTCTTATCAGCATAAGCTTTTCAAATCTAATGGCCCGTCTGCTAAAAAAATATTATGCTTTTTACAGGCTATTTTATGTTGTGCTTTCACTTATACTTCTTATCTGGCTTATTAACTATACTGATCAGTTTACCGATGAGGCTATTGTAAATTACTCCCTGCCCTTGACTATTGTTCGTTATATTTTACTTTCAGGTGCTTTCCTGATATTCTTCTGGACATTTTTCTTCAGCTACGATTCGCTCCATTTTTTTGGCATTCGTCAGATAATGGACCTGGCAAGTTCGCCAAAACAGAGCTCTGCTGGTGATATTAAAAGAAATGGATTTCTTGGTTATGTCAGGCACCCGATGTATTTGGCCCTAATTATCTTTTTATGGTGCCAAACTTTTACGCTGATGGATTTAGTTATTAATGTCATACTTACGGTCTATGTTATAATTGGAACCTTGCTTGAAGAAAGGAAGCTTATATTTGAGTTTGGCAGTGCTTATGAGAACTACCAGAAGGAAGTCCCGATGCTAATTCCATTTACAAAGAAAAAGCAGCTAAGTCTGCGTTAAAAAGACAGAAAGCGCGAATTT
>JAUZPB010000336.1 GCA_030706145.1 Bacteroidota bacterium | reverse complement strand
TCTTTTTTATCAAGAAGAAGAAGAATATGCTCGCTCATCTTCTCGCGGAAGACTTTCCATAAAGATTCGGGGCTCTCTTCAATAAAATCATGGTTTCCCGGAAGAACAACAACCGAAGAGCCTGTAAACTTATTGAGTACATCGGCTGCCTTTCTTACTTCTGCCTTTGATATGCCAATTTTGTCGAACATATCTCCTGCAATTACAAAAATGTCACACTTCTTAGAATTTGCAATACCTATCATTCTTTCTAGTGTATTAAGAGGTTCAGAAATAAGCTTATCCTTTAATGAAGAAGGATAGTCTCTTCCTGAGAACCTTAATCCGATATGTATATCGGCTGTATGTAATATCTTTATACCCATTTATTTTAGGTCAATCCGGTCAAATTTTACGTTATAATTCTTTTCCTATAAATATAAAAAAACCAAAGCTGAGAAAACAGAAAAATGGCCCTTATAGATTTATTAATTCCTTACAGGCGTATTAATTCCTTATACATGCATTAATTCCTTGTAGGTGCATTAATAGTTCGCACCATATTTTCCCTGAGTTTTTGCACTTCTTTTTTTAAAGAAAAGCCTATAAGTGCACTTTAATTTTCGTTCTGACCCACAAGGTTGTAAATTTACTTCTTTAGAGAAGGGAGAAATAATGAATTTTAATAAAATCGTCATACTTAAATCAGAGAAGCTAAAGTATTTTAAATCTTTTTTAAGTTCGCTTACATGCACCGCATTTGGCATAGGAATGGTTTTGTACAAAGATTCGACTATAGGATGGATCATTGCTGCATTTTTCGGGTTTGCCGCAATAGCATCTTTTATTCCAATGCTGCCAAATCAGTCATACCTAAAGCTCGACAAATATGGCCTTACAATAAGAGGTATGCTCCAGACAGTAAAAATCGCATGGCATGAGGTTGAAAATTTTGCTTCTACAAAGAGGAGTCACAAAGAGATTGTTACCTATTCATATGTAAATAAGACAAAAAAGAATAGGAATTATATAAACGTTGAAAACCTTATTGGAAAAGTTGAAGTTCTACCAGATGTATGTGGAATGCAAGCAGGCGAGTTGGCTGAACTCTTAGAACGCTTTCGAATAAGATCAGGATCTATAGGTTTAAATGCAGACTACCTGATGAACTAAAAATGGTAAAAGCTTATAAGCAAGTGTGCTTCTGCTTTTGAAGATATTTTTGTTGACTTTAATTTAATTAAAGCTTAAACTATTCTTTAGCTTCATTTATGGAGCATTCGAGATAACTCCAAAGTTACAATTATTGCGCTTATTTTCAGAATATATCTTTCTTCTGTTAATAAGCGCTTCTTTTAATATTATAAAAATAACCTTACCCCAATGAAACTTCCTTTAGCTATATGCAGACTGTCTTATGCAGAAGATCATTACATATAAACTTTATTTATCCAGAAGAAGATAATAAGGAAGTTCAGTTGGCAATAAAGAAATCCTTGCCTCAGGTGAAGTAAAAATAACCTGGTTTATTATTTTATTATTATGGACAACATTAATTTTTTTATTTTGCCATGAAAGAGGAAGCTGGAACAAAATAGTAAGCGGCTGATAGTAAACAGAATCGGGTAAATTATCATCAATTTTTATTTTAATTGAGTCTGATGAGTTACTTTCATTTCTACACCAACTAACCGTAGAGACGGCCTTTTCCCTTTCTTTGATATAAAGAGTAACCCTATCCATTGAAGACTGCCAAAAATCCCTTTGGCTGATTGCAAGAACATCTTTCTTAAAATCAGACAAAAGATAATACCCAAAGCCGGATGTATTGTTAAGAGAGTGGTAAGTTAAAATGATCCATGCATTTTTATTAATACACTGATCAAGATATGGAATAAGCTTTTCAGTATTATTAAC
>JAUZPB010000335.1 GCA_030706145.1 Bacteroidota bacterium | reverse complement strand
GTATTGGACTTGTGGTTTGAAAAAGCTATAAAGCCAAGACTAAAAGGAGAATGCTATCTCATCCGATACATTGATGATTTTATTGTATGCTTCCAGTACAAGGAAGATGCAGTAAGATTCCGTGAAGTATTGGAGAAGAGGCTTGCCAAATTTGCCCTTGAACTTGAGCCAAACAAAACAAGACTTGTTGAGTTTGGAAGGTTTGCATCAGAAGGTACAAAAGAGAAAGGAAGGAAAGTGAAAACAATCTACTTTCTGGGCTTTACTCTCTATTGTACCAGAAACCGTAATGGTAAATTCATGGTAGGAAGAAAAACCGAAAAGACTAGGCTAAGAAGAAGTATTAAGAATATTACAGAAAAGATAAAGGAAATAAGGCACTGGAAAATAATAGACCAGGTAAAGAAAATAAATGAGATTCTTAGAGGTCATTACAACTACTATGGATTAGGTGGAAACCTAAGTTCATTACTCAAAGTATACCGCAGAACCGAAAGGATGTGGGTAAAGATGCTAAGTAGCCGAAGCTGGAGAGGAAGAGTAAAATGGGAGAAATATCACGAAATAAAGAAATCGTATCCGATATTGCGGCCAAAGCTTCATATTCCATATGAGAAGATGGGACAATACGCAATGCTGTGAAGCGTCCTTTGAAGAGCCAGGTGCGGGAAATCTGCACGCCTGGTTCTGTGGGGGTGGGGTTGTCAATTGGATAACCCCTCTACCCGGTGAATTTAATTATTAGTATCATGGCAATATTTTACCCGAGTAAAATATAAAATGAAATTATTTTAAAAAATTTTCCGAGATATGAAGAATTTCAACTATTTAATAGATTAGAGATTTTTCAAAATTGGGCGATTTTCTAAGGATAAATCAAACGGAATAGAAAAAAAAGAATAAATATAGGAGAATTCTATGTCCAGATATTTTTATATTCTAATTTTTTCTTTGGTATTAAGTAGAAGCATTTTCTGTCAGGATTTTCAATTGGGTTTTAGGTGGGAATCTAATGTTATGAGAATTCATTCGGATTTCTCCGGTACACATTATAGGTCGATGTTTGATGCTCTTCAGCTTAATGCTGCTTACTTTCCAGTGCATCAATTTGGACTGGAGGCAAGGGTAGGAGGAGAACTATCAGATACCTATTATTCTGGTTTTGATTTGGGTCTGATTACAAAATATTACTTTTTACCACAGTCGCCAAACTTATATTTGCTTGGCGGTATAATGTTTCATAGTAATGCTGAAGGCGGAGGAATGACTTTCTCTGTTAATGAGAATATAATTACTATGCCCGCAATAGGGCTAGGAATAAATGCGCAGGGGCCATTTTATTTGGAGGCACTCTTTCAGTTCGGTATGAATCAGGACATAGCTAGTGATACAGATATAACTACTCCAAATTGGACAATCCATAAAACGAAACTTGATTGGATATTAAAGCTTGGAGCAGGTTTTAGCTGGAGTCTATAAGACAAAAAAGTATTGCAGGGGCTGCATTTAGTTACCCCTGCAATCTAAATCTATAATTATCAATATCTATAATAATCAATAGTCTTTTAGTTTATAATCCTTGATCTATGCTTTTTAGTTCGTACTTTCTGCTGCCAAGTCCCAGCTTTTCAGCATGTTCCAGTGTATGGATGCCATTGCGCGATTCAATGCGTTCTACAAGATCATGCCTGTCAGGTGCCTTATAGACAAGATCCACGCAAGCCTGATCAAGAGCTACAGGATCTAAAGATGCAAGAATGCCAATATCTGCCATTGTTGGATCCGCTGGGTGTGAATCACAATCGCAATCGACGGAGAGCTTATTCATTATATTAATATATATAACATTATCTTTTAAGCTGTTCATAACGGCTCCGGATGCTTCTGCCATCGATTCAAGGAAT
>JAUZPB010000334.1 GCA_030706145.1 Bacteroidota bacterium | reverse complement strand
TACTTCATTTATACTCTTCTATTCTGCACAAAAAATGGAGTCCTGAAATATGAAAAAGATAGTTCTTATTCTTATCTTCTTATCGTTATCTTTCTCTAGTTCATTCTGCCAGTATTATATTGGTGATGCCGAAAGGTTATTCTTATATCAGCAGCCTAATGCCAGAGCAGAGGCTCTTGGCCGAGGACAGGTAACTTTACATGATAGCCCTTTCTCCATATTTAACAACCCTGCAGCCCCAGCTTTCAGTAATGGACTTAATGTCGAATTATCTCATATGGATCCTAATTATCCCTTTAAGAAATATGGGTTCTACAACACATATGGGATTACCTATAATATGGGGAAATATGGAAGCATAGGATTCAATTATCTGTCATTCTCAGTTGGTGATGCAGATAGAACATATGATGCGCATATAGCAGATGGGGATTATTCTGATCATAATTTCAACAGAATATATATGTTGAATTATTCCAGGCAAGTATTTCATAATTTTAGTGTTGGCATTTCGCTGAACTACTTCTATGAAAAACTTGCAGATATGTATAATACGCAACGGGGAATCTTTTATGACAGTTACTATTTTGATTTGGGGTTACTAAAGCGTTTTTCTTTCAATCAGTCAGGGGGAAACGATCTGTATTTGGGTTTAAGCTTAACAAATGCAGGCTATTCAGAAGCAAGAGGACATTATTTTAATTTACAATTCCCTACTATTATGCATCTTGGAGCTTCTTATGAACTTCAGATAAATAAAGAAGATTATCATGGTCTTCCACCTTTGAAATTGCTGCTTTGCGGTGAATATATGGATGTGTTTGAAACAAGATATTTTTCGCAAGTCAGATTAGGAGCAGAGGCAACACTATGGGAGATGTTGAAACTTAGAATAGGACATTGGTCAGAAACCCTGGAACATGATTTTAACGAATCTATGCGTACAAAGCTTTCGCAATTTACCTACGGAATTGGCGTTGAATTGCCAATGAAAAGATTCTCAAAGAGTTTCCTGCCTTTAACTTTCAGTCTGGATTTCACTTATCTTCCATTGCCTGATTACGATGACTTTTCTTATATCGATCCATTTAGTGATCTGATTTTTACAGACTCTGGTTTTAGTAAGTACAATAAGAGTTATTATATACTTAGCCTGAATGTAAAGGTTGGCATCTGATCAATAGTTATTAATTTCATAAAGAAATGATAAAGACAATTGATAATAATAAAATTAAGCCATAGTTTTGATTCAAGTTTTTGATTGTAACTATTGATTTTTGCTATACATGAAAGACAAAGCTTCTGAAGTATTTAAGATATTTTTGGCCAGGACAATTGCTCTACTGGCAATTCTGATCTCCTCGGATCCTTTGACAAGCCATAACATTTTATTTAATGGGGAATGGCAGCATTTTGAATATTTAAAGGTAGTCGGTCAACTGCCCCAATTAACTTCTGATGCTCCTTACTGCTGGCGTCTATTGGTCCCCTTTCTGATTTACATCTCCCCTTTTTCAGTGGAAACAAGCTTTTTAATCAACACTTTTTTGAGTTTGTTAGTTTGCTCTTTACTTGTTTATTATATCATTAAGGAATTGGGGTTCGATAAAGTTTACTGCTGGATAGCTTTCTTTACATTCCTATCCATGATAAATGTTGTAAGAATTAATTTAATAGAGTTTATCGCCATAGATGCCACAGCGTTTATGTTCATACTTCTAAGCATATATTTTACTCAAAAAGAAAATAAACTGCTTTTTATTATTAGTACTATTCTTGGAGTATTGACTAAGGAAATGACACTTATTGTAATTCCTTTTTACTTCTTTTATCATGCTGAGAAGAATATATTTGATAGAAATAACATCAGTCTACTAAAGAAAAATGTTATTCTTGGGCTTCCTGC
>JAUZPB010000333.1 GCA_030706145.1 Bacteroidota bacterium | reverse complement strand
CTCACGGTCCGAAAGTGCGGGACGAACAACAAGATGTCCATTTTCAATATAATGGGCAGGCCTTGTATATTCTTCAATTACATCTACAGGAGAAAAAACAGCTTTGTATTCATACGGCCATTGCCTTATCTGGGGAAGTCCGCCTACATATATTATTGCAGTATCTACTTCATCTAACTTGTCTGCTGCATATGCAGTTAGTATGTTGCTCATTCCGGGAGCAACACCGCAATCGACAATTGCCGTTACGCCTGTTTCCTTTGCCAGGTCATCAAGCAGGAAGGGGTCTTCAGGAAAAAATGCAATGTCGACAACATTTTTGCCCGACTCAATTATAGTCTTTAATGTCTTAAAGCCCATAAATCCCGGGACTGCACTTACTACAAGGTCAAAATTCTTTATCACTCTTTTAATATTATCAGCAGCAGAAAGGTCGTTTTGAACCGTATCTATATTGTAATTTTCAGAAAGCCTTTCAAGAGCCTGCGCAGAAATGTCGCATACACTTACTTCAAAATGCTTGTCTTTTGACAGATCTATTGCAATCGGTCCGCCAACAAGTCCTGCACCTAAAACAATTATTCTCATATCCCTGCCTCAGGATTGGTTATAGAGAATATAATATCCTATTCTATGTTATTTTACAAATTATTATTTTTACACATGATCATACACACAAAAGGCAGGCTGTATAAATGATTGAATTACTGAAAAACAGCATCCCGGGCTTAAGGGATAACTGGGATAAGTACAAAGATCTTTTCAAAGAAATAAAGGTCGACAGCAAGACTGTACTTCTAAGGGAAGGGGAGATAGCAAAGAAAATATTCTTCATAAAGGAAGGATGCCTCAGAATGTCTTTCTATTCGAAGGGGAAGGATATAACATTTCAGTTCTTTTTTGAAGGCCAGGCCGTCTCTTCAATCGAAAGCTTCTCTTCATCTCAGCCAAGCCAGTTTGCTCTTGAAGCTATTGAGCCTTCCACACTTATTGTTGTTCATAAAAAGGATTTTGAAAACCTTCAGAAAGAATATCCGGAAATAAGGACAGGAATGCAGGAAATACTTTTGCAGCGCTTCTCGCGTTATGCAGGCCTTTTCCTTTCTTTTATAAAAGATACTCCCCAGCAGCGTTATCTTAACCTTTTGCAAAATGAGCCCCACATTATTCAGCGAGTTCCGCAGCACTATATTGCTTCTTACCTTGGAATTTCACCCGTATCACTAAGCAGAATAAGAAAAAGGATACACGGGATCTGACCATATCATTTATTAACAATTGTTAATGAATTTCACTTTGCACCTCTGTTATATTTCTCCTAAGTAAATAACAACAACCATGCTTCATGCGGAATTATTGTGGAACTAATATTCTGTTTTTTTGCGGGTCAGTTTTGTAAAGCAATAAGAGGTGATAAAATGGAAACCGGGCAGAAATTTAATAAGCGGGCCTTTGTTTCGGCAGGAATGGCAATTTCGGTAATTGGACTTCCTTTTTCAGGCTTAATGAATCATTATCTTGGCTTTGAAGCTTTCTCTACTTCGCGCCACGTGTGGATGTCTGTCCACAATATACTGGCATTCTTCTTTACAATTTTCTCGATCTGGCATATTAAGCTTAACTGGAAACCGCTTGCTAATCATTTTAAGGATATAAGCAGAGTGTTTATAAGCAGGGAAGCTATCTATGCGGCATCTTTAATTCTATTTTTTCTCGCATTATTTGTTTTCCATGCTCTGCATGTGCCTCAGATGAGGTAGAAGTCTTTAGTACTCTGCATAGAATAAAGAAGAATAAAGAGGCATAAAAAAGCCCGCATTCTTTTTTGGGGAAGCGGGCTTTAGGAGAGAAGTACGCCACTAACTACTATAACATACTTAACCAATAAGTAAACTTGATCATAAAAATGTTGTCTGCACGCG
>JAUZPB010000332.1 GCA_030706145.1 Bacteroidota bacterium | reverse complement strand
GGAAATGATCTTTCACAGGATGCTCTTAAAAATCTTTTAAGTCAAGCTAAAATGATTCCTGTTAAAAAAGATCCAGGCGGAAGTTCAGGGGCAGATAGAACAAGCATTGCCAATAATAACATTTCTAATTCAAAAGCATCTATAAATAATATTTCAGATAATAGCTTAGGTAATACCTCAGGAGGTAATAAAACTTCAGGTTTAGGGCAAGGGGGAAGCAGTGGAACTGAAAATGGACAGGGAAACGGAAAAGGAAATGGAAGCGGGGATGGTATTGGCAATGGGTCTGGAATAAACATTTACGGGACCAGCTCCGGGAGGCATTCTATTGGCCTGCCACGATTGCCATTTATTCCAAGGCAGATACTTGAGGTATTCCCCCAATTAAGTGAAAAAAATATTGCTGGGGAGATTGTGCTTAACCTAAGAATTGGTACCGATGGGGTTGTAAGGGAACATAAGACTCTAAAAAATACAACCGGCTCTATTAAATGTTTAAGTGATGTTGTCTTAGCAGCCTATAAATCAAAATGGCAGGCAGTTACATACAAAGGAAGTAAAATAGAGTACTGGGTAGAAAAGTCATATAAATTCAACTGAATCATTATACATTTTTCTGAGGTAAAAGTTGAAACATTTCATAACATTATGTTTATTCATACTAGTAAGTTTTGCTTATCAAACAACCAAAGCTGAAAGTTTTTCTTCAGATACACTTATTTATAGTAAAGTAGTGCAGGCATTAACTGCCGAAAAAGATACAATTAAGGCAATATCACTTCTTAAAGAATCTATAAAAAAGAACTCTGATTTAGCTTCCTATTGCAGGCTTTCAGAGATATACATCTCAAAAAATACTACAACTTCAAAAGAGCTCGCAAAATACTATATAAATAAGGGTTTGGAAAAGTATCCCGGGAATATATCTCTTAAAATATTATCTGCAAGAGTACTTGAGAATTCATTTAGAAATAATGCGATAAGTGAATATGAAAAGATATTAAAACAGGACAGCACCTGCATAAGTGCCTTAATTGGCATAGCACGCATAAAGGAAGATTTTTATAATATCTACTACCAGTCAGCTTTTCAGGATGAAGAGACTGGTCGTTTATTATACATGCCTGAGTTAGTTACTGAAGATTTTAATAGTGCAATTCATTATTACACTCTGGCTGCAAAATACGATGCGACAAACTTTGAACCTTATTTGCGAATATCTTTTTTATACGAAAGGGCGCAGGAGCCTGAAAAGGCAATTGCACTTCTGGAAGAGAAAATCGGTCAGTTTTCTGCTTGTGAAGATGCACACCTTCTATTAGGAATGCTTTATTATAAAACATACAGCATAAGCAAGGCTTTCAGCGAATTCCAAAAGGCAATATCTCTTATGGATAAAAATGAAGTGGAAGATTTTCTTTTTAATTCTTCAAAGTTAGTACTTGAGACTGCATTCCGTGATAAATATAAACTTAATGATGATAACTCTCTCAGAGAATTAATTACATACTACTGGAACTCAAGCGACCCTTTAAAGCTTACAGATTATAATGAAAGATTATTAGAACATATTTTTCGTGTTGCATATGCAAACCTTCATTATGGCAACAAGGAGAAGAATATTGTTGGATGGAAAACCGATCCAGGGGAAGCTGTTCTGCGCTATGGCGAGCCGCTCAGCGTATTAGCCATAAGGCCATATATAGATTCAAATCAGAAGCTTATACTCTCAAATGAACATATTGCCTACGCGGATGTTAACTTATCTTATGTCGATGCTTCTCTTCTGGGCAATTACCGTTTTACACCTGAGACTGAGCAATATATTTCCATTCTTAGAAAAACTAAGCCTGAAACATATACTCCAAGATTTGATGGGCCTAAGTTTAATGTAGTATATGATGTGCTTCAGTTTAAAGATCCGAAGACATCTGGAGAGCAAAAGACAGATCTTTATGTAAGCTATGCACTTGAAGTAGAAGACAGCCTT
>JAUZPB010000331.1 GCA_030706145.1 Bacteroidota bacterium | reverse complement strand
TATTTTAAGTCAGAAGGGGATACAAAACTATGAAAAGTAAAATCTTACTGGTAGATGATGAGCAGGATATAATTGAATTTCTTCAATATAACATAGAAGCTGCGGGCTACGAGGTTATTAGCGCTTCGAATGGAAGCGAGGCCTTAGAGAAAGTTGAATCATTACCAGATTTAATTATTCTTGATATTATGATGCCGGTAATAGACGGTTATGAGGTTTGCAGAAGAATAAGAGAAAATAAACTAACCTGGAAAATCCCAATTATCTTTCTTACAGCAAAATCTACTGAAAAAGATGAGGTTAAAGGACTTGAGCTTGGGGCGGATGATTTTATTGCAAAGCCAATTTCTCCCAAAAAGCTTGTTGCCCGAATTAAGGCTAATCTGAGACGCAAAGAAATAAGCTCTGATCAGAAAAAAGAGGATCTGTCTATCTTGAAGATAGGACCCATTGAAATAGATAAAGAGAGATTTGAAGTTAAAATAAACGGCGATAGTATATTCTTCCCTAAAAAAGAGTTTGAAATACTTTCGTACATTGCTATGCAGCCAGGCAGAGTCTTAACAAGAGATGCTATTTTACGCGATATATGGGGAGATGATATTTATATAACTGAAAGAACTATTGATGTCCACGTAAGAAAGATAAGGGAGAAAATGGGCTCGTTTTCGGATCTGATTGAAACAATAAAAGGGGTGGGGTACCGATTTAAGTACATTGGATAGAAATTATTGAGTCTCCTGCCAGTTGATTTGTTTAAAAATTATAACTGTGGAACTCCTTTTGGGAGTCCACATTGTAAGCTTAATTCAGAAAATTCACCCGCCCTCTAAATGTTTGCTCCACTAACTGTAAGTATTTTCTTTTTATGCGAAATGAACTCTGCGTCGACATAAAAGACCAGATTTTCAGCTATATTGGTCGAATGGTCTGCAAGACGCTCTATATGTTTCGTTAGGACAATCAAATGGCTTCCTCCTTCAATAAGTCTGCTATCTGCCTGCATTTTTTCAACTAGAAAATCAAAAACCTCTTTGTTTAGTGTATCTACAACTTCGTCTGCTTCCAAAACGGCATGAGCTTTTTCCGTATTCCCATTTATAAAAGAATCAATTGCGTCTTGTACCATTAAGCGGGCCTGCTTTCCCATTTCAATTATTCTGGATTCAATTATAAGTTCACGAAAATCTTTTGTCTTTTTTACTCTTTGTGCGATATTGACAGCGATATCACCGCACCTTTCTAACTGATTATTAATAAGCAGCGTAGATATTATGAATCTAAGATCAATTGCTACGGGTTGAAATAAAGCGAGTATGTTTTCGCATTGAGTATTTATCAAATTATCATAAGCATCTATTTCTTTATCTTTTGCTTTTATTCCTTTGCATAATTCGATATTTCCCGTTTCAAGTGCTAACGTTGCCTGTTCTACCTGCTGATCAACTAGTGAGGCCATTTTGATCAGGTTCTCTTTTAAGCTTTCTGTTTCTTTTACAAAATTCTCTTGCATGGTCCTTCTCTCGATTTATTTATAAGAAATTACTTTTAATTATAATGAATTAAAATGGAGCACATTTTAAATGTCTTTTTTTTATTCTTACGCCCAGTAGATACTTTGCTTTCCCACAATCAGGGCACGGGGAATATATTCTATAAACGAAATACTTGATAATATCCTTAAAAGCTACCCGGTCTTTTCTTATGAATCCCAGTTCGTAGCTTTCAATATCAAAATAAAATTCTTTTCTGCACCTTTTGCATATAGTACTGTAGTCGGCAGTAAATGCATGTTTATGGCCAATCAGAAGACAGATTAAACTTTTCATATGATCTCCGGAAAAAAGATATGAAGTCTGAAAGAATAAACCGCAAGTACTTTTACCACATATAACACTATAATAAATCGAAATTGTCTTTCTTCTGCACTTATTATATATAATTCACAATAAAAAATAATAAATCAAAGCAAAAGTTAGTGTTAATTAATTGTTAAGTTTTCATTGCTTCTGTTGAGGCATTTA
>JAUZPB010000330.1 GCA_030706145.1 Bacteroidota bacterium | reverse complement strand
CTTGCTCCTGCGCAGTTTGAAGCAATGTTTGTATCTACTGCGCATACAAAAGATGATCTGGAGAAAACAGTAAAGGCACATTATGAATCAATTAAGGCCATAATTTAGTTTTATATACTTTCCTTAATATTTAAAAAGCGGAACAATATTTTAGATCTTTATTCAGAAATATGTTCCGCTTCTTTTTTTTGTAATACATGCACTTCAAATTTTCTCCCTTTCAGAAAAAGCAAAATTTCAGAAATCCCACACAAAGTATTTTACATAAGAAAATGATACATAGACAATAAAGTTACAACATCATTAAGAGAATTAAACGTTTTACTAGCGTAAAATATTCAGTGATAAATTTATGCCCTAAATTCACAAAGAATTGGGCTTGACAGGTGCCATAATCCTATTAAATTCTTAGGATATTAAAAGACATGTGGTATTATTTTAGTTAAAACGTTTAACAAATAAATATTATACATAAATAAAACACAAGAAACATAAAGGATCCAGGTACGTCATAAAAATAAATGTGCAAAATGAAAGGATAGAGCAATGATACTAGTAAGAGACGTTTTTAAGCTAAAGTTCGGAAAGGCAAGAGAAGCAATTACTCTTTGGAAAGAAGGAAGAGAAATAATGAAGAGTATTGAGCATATGCCCGACAGAGTACTGACAGATCTAGTTTCGACATACTACACATTAGTTTTAGAGACCACCTACAGGGATGTCTCTGAGATGGAAGCCTCACTTGAAAAGGCATTTAAGGACGAAAGGTGGCAGAAATGGTACCAGAAGTTCGTGCCTCTGGCAGAATCGGGTTACAGGGAAATATTCAATATTGTAGAATAGGTGTTGGAGCGTTGGGACAAGGAGCGTCGGGACAAGGAGCGTCGGGACTAGGGGACAGGGGGCGTCGGGATGGGGGGCGCTGGGACAGGGTGACAAGGAGATGGGGGGAAGGGGGGAAAGAGCAGCAAGGGATGGGAGCTTGCTGCTTTATTCAACCAATTTAAACCAGGTCGGCAAATTCTGCTTTGACTAATTCTTTTAGAGCAATGGGTGAGATTTTAACTTGAGTGCCTCTTACACCTGCACTTACAAAGATCTCATCCCATAGCTGAGCTGTTTCATCGATAAAAGTAGGATAAAGCTTTTTCATTCCGATGGGAGAGCAGCCTCCACGTATATATCCCGTAAGAGGGAGTATCTCCTTCATTTTTACCATTTCAATTTTTTTATTGCCGCTTACAGAAGCGGCCTTTTTTAGATTAAGTTCGGTAGTAGCCGGAAGGCAAAAGACATTAATACCCGTCTTATCGCCCATTGTAACCAAAGTCTTGAAGACAGCTTCGGGTTCGGCTCCAATTTTTTCAGAGACAGTAATTGCATCCAGCTCATCTTCATCATAATTATAAGAGACCGTTGAATGCTTAATAGCATGTGCTTCCAGAATTCTGATAGCGTTAGTTTTAGACATAGTGCCCACTAAAATTAAAAATACACATAAATATAGAGTTCAAAGATATTCAAAAAAATCATTTTGTGCTCCATTCAAGTTTAGGATGTTTAAGATGGAAGTCAGTTGCATCCTGGTATGCTTTAGCAGCAGCAATTATTTTCCCTTCGTCAAAGAGTTTTCCAACGAATGTAATGCTTGTCGGGGTACCTTTCTTTGAAAAGCCGTTTGGGACAACAACAAGCGGATGCCCGGTCAGGTTTGTAACCAGTGAATTATCGCCCTCATCCGAAGGTGCCATATAAAGGTCTATATTTTGAAGCATTTTATTCATCTGCTGAATAAGCTGGAATCTTATTCTATTTGCATTAATATATTCAACAGCAGGGATAAATCTTGAATGCCTGAAGACATTAGGCCATGCATTTTTAATCTGCCGCACCATAAGGTCATCTTTGCCAGAGCGGGTCAGTTCATCAAAAGCAGCTGCAGCTTCAGCATTAAGAATAAAAGAGATATCATTTACAGGAATATCGGGCAGATCAATTGGAACGAGAGTGGCTCCTAACTTTTTAAGCGTAGCAAGTGTAAGCGAATCATTTTCATGGAATTCATATGTTTTATCGAAATCCTTTTTGAGGTATCCTATCTTAAGTCCCTGCATTTTAATTTTTGAGTTATAGTTAAAAGGCAGGTCGTAGATAGTTTGGTCAAT
>JAUZPB010000033.1 GCA_030706145.1 Bacteroidota bacterium | reverse complement strand
TTGTTGCTGCTGTCTTTACTATTTTTAGCGATCTTCCCATTGACCTTGACTGGTCTGTTGCCCAGGAAAGTGTTGCTCCTGTTTGTTTTCCCATCTTCCAGTAGCTAGGCAAGTCTGACTCAAAGCCGCCTATTGAGTTAAGAGCATTTATCTGCGCCTTAAGATCAGAGAATAAGAACAGGGCTAAGAGAACAGTAAGTCCCACTAAATAATGTCTGACTCTTCCCATAAGAACCTCCTCAATTAATTATTTTATATTGGTGAACTCCAGAACCATATATTTAATTATTAGGAACGACCATATACTTAATAATTGAACTGTCCCTTTTCGCACTGAAAAGAGAATTTATATCATCATTTTTTAAGGGAACCAGTTTGGGATTGAATAATTTTGTTTCAATTTTTCCTGTAACCAAAAGATCAACAGCACTCTGAAAAGTATTCGGGTTCAATATAGAACTCTTTAGAGTTAGCTCTTTATGGAAAAGTTGCTGCAGAAATATATGCAGCTGTGCCTTTGGAGAGGCAAGTCCAAATACAACCAGAGTACCGCCCTTTCTTACAATGTTAAGTGAAGTCTTAGCGGCTTGTTCTGATCCAACGCATTCAATGACAATGTCTGCGCCGCCATTAGTCTGATCAATAAAGCTTTCTAAAAAATTTCCTGTCTGCGGATCAAATGTAACATCTGCATGAAGTTTAGAAGCTATATTTCGTTTATTTTCATCTATATCTAATACATAAGTCTTAGAGGCCCCACTAAGGCGAGCTAGCTGCATCATAAGTAGTCCAATTGGACCTGCTCCAACAATAGCTACGCTATTGTCAACATGGATCGAAGCCTGATTTAGGCCATGGACACAGCAGGAGAGAGGTTCTGCAAAAGCAGCAATTTCAAATGGGAAATCCGCAGGAAGTAAAAAGGCCTGAGTTAATGGGACTACAGAATACTGTGAGAATCCGCCATTAATAGTAACACCAAGTGCTTTAAGGTTAAGGCAGAGGTTGATCTTTCCTTTCCTGCAATACTCACAGTAGCCGCAATGAATATTAGGATTAACAGCTATTCTGTCTCCAATTTTGAAATTCTTTATGTTAGAGGCAAGGTCAACAATTTCGCCAACATACTCGTGTCCAAGTATTACAGGAGGTTTTGCTGGTGCATCACCTTCAAAGATATGGAAATCTGTACCGCATACACCGCAAGCGCCGACCCTAAGAAAAAGTTCGTTATTTTTTAATTTAGGGAGTGAATAATCCTGAACCGATATATTATGCGGACCACTAAAGATTGCTGCCTGCATATCTAAAGCCCTCACACATTAAAAAAATTTTAATTGTCAGATCATTCAATAAGTATTTGAAATCAGTAAGAAACTGGTATCAGTGAACTAATGTTTTACCTGAGCGGTTGATTTTCTATGAACAATCTCAACCGGGACTAAAACTTTTTTTGCGGATTTTGTTCTATCCTTCAGAACGTCATTTATCAAGCGCATTACTTCTATACCCATTTCAATTTTAGGGACACTAATAGTACAAAGAGGAGGATCGAGTGAAAGGTCAGCCTCTACATCATCAAAACCAATAATAGATACATCTTCAGGTATCTTAATGCCAGCGTCCTTAAAATACTGCATAACTCCAATTGCCATAGCATCGTTACATGAAAAGACAGCGGTAATATCTTTGTTATTTTCCCAAAGCCTTTTAGCGGCGTTATAGCCATTTTCGCGTGCAGGGTAGTCTTCATCAGTAATACATTTTCCAGCGTCGAATTCTATGTTTGCATCTTCAAGAGCCATTTTATAGCCCTGGAATCTATCACGTATACTTGGATGTTGTATATCACCAGCAATAAAGCCAATATTCTTATGTCCCAGGTTAAGAAGGTGCTGAGTAGCCTGATGACCGCCTGAGAAATTATCAATAAGAACAACAGGGAAGTTTTCTGAAGGAGGATAATAGTCAACGAAAGCCATAGGAATGTCATACTCAACTAGGTGGTTTATAATATCCTCAGGTACCTTTCCTGCAATGATAATTCCATCGACATTATGTTCGAGAACGCAGCGGGGCAGTTTATCACCTTTCTTAAAGTCGGCGGGAATAATAGTCAGAAGAATATAATATTCATTTTGCCTGGCTTCGAATTCTGTTCCAAGGAAAATTCTGGTATAAAAAGGTTCAGAGCGTAAAAAGTGGTCTTCAGTAACAATAAAACCTATATTACCCGACTTTTTTGAAGCCAAACCTCTGGCACTCCTGGAGGGGTGATAATCAAGTTCTTTAATTGCCCTGTTAACCCGTAGTCTAGTCTCTGGGGAGATCCTCTCATGATTATGAATTACAAGAGAAACAGTGGCTATTGAAACATTAGCTTTTTTTGCTACGTCTTTTATTGTTGGTGTCATAGTTAGTTAAACGTTTTAATTAAAACTAATATTTTTCAATACTTTTGTCAAGTCGTTATTTATGAGAATTTTTTAGATATATTCATAAATACGTTAACTTATTATATTTAATAGTTTTACAAAGTTACATTTCAAAACAAAACAATTGGCAATAGTTGTAATCCATATTAAAAAATATCAAGATTTGTTTAAGCGTTTAATGTATTTTGAATATTTCTACTATTTTGTAAGTAGATAGTAGGGATTAGTTTTATTTGGGTAAACGTAAGACAATGCACTGTTAATGTGCTTCATAAAATAAACTCAGAAAACTTCGGAGAAATGTCAAGTCTATAAAAGATATTAAAACTGTAGATATTAAGGATGGGATAGTTAAAAGTTATATACTGGCGTTTCTTAAATAAGAAACACCTGTGGAAAGTAATTTTCCATAGGTGTTTCTTTTGGTAAGAAAAAGGCTTTCTAATATTAGAAGAGATTGTCACTTCAAAAGAACAAGTTTTCTAACCTGGCTGAAATTACCTGCTTCAATTCTGTAGATATAGGTTCCGCTTGAGACCTTAGCTCCAAAGTTATTTTCACCGTTCCAGGTAGCGCTATAGACGCCAGCGTTCTGTTCTGAATTTACAAGAGTTGCAACCTCACGGCCCAGCATATCGTAAATGCGGAGTTTTACAAAAGCATTTTCAGGTATTGAATACTTAATGGTTGTGCTAGGGTTAAAAGGATTTGGGTAGTTCTGGTCAAGAGCGAATGTTTTTACAGTCGTTCCAATTCTTTCTACGGCTGTCGGGGTCTGCATAGTAACGTTCAAGTCATCAAAGTAAACAATGCCCTGGAACCTGCTATAGACATGGAGTCTAATTGAAACAGCTTTAGCCGTAGTATCATTTGGTACAGGGTATACAAGCGTAAACTGTGTCCAGTCAAAAGCAGTATCCTTAGCCGGGAATGTAAAGGCGGTATCCTTTGCACCTATTTCATCATATTTAGCATTATTTGTCCAGCCCGAGTGAAAAATAGGAGTAAAGCCAACGGCCCACTGTCCAGGGTATTTAGCTGCCGAATCAGGGACAAGGCGCGAGGCCTTAACCCATACGCTTATTTTTAATGAATCCCCTGCTTTTACTCCTGCAGGGAGCTGATACCTTCTAGTACCGACCCATGCATCGTGAGTACCTTTAGGTATATCAAACTTCAGTGAATATTTACCCGTATGAGCCGCTTCGCTTGTAATTCTAGTGTTTTCAAATCCATTTGCAAGTTTAGCATCATTTCCACCAATTGGCGGCAGCCAGTAATTCCATCCTGTAGGCACTCCAACTGAAGTATTCCAATCTTGTCCGGCCCATTTGCCATTTCTTCCGACCAGCATAAAGTCATCGGCCCAAACGGTTCCAGTAGCATTTTTACCTGCAACAAATTTAATAACTAGCCTCCAGGCGTTCCTTGGCAGTATAGTTTGTCCGACCTGATTTGTATCTGCCACCCAATCTGAACTGGAAGCCTTTGACTGGTCGATTGGCAGTTTAACTTCACCAATTAGAGCGCCTGTACTATCCCAGAAAGTATATGAAATCCACCACTTTGCATCCTCACCCGATGGATTTATATTAACGCTATCTGTCCTAACGAAAGCGCCAAGAAGCACATCTACTCCCTGGTTGATCATAGGTGACCACAGGTCCACCATATTTTCGCTTACCCAGTATACAGAATCAGCAGTTGCTGTCTGTTTTACAATTTTAAGTGATCTTCCAAGTGATCGTGACTGGTCCGTAGCCCAGGAAAGTATAGCACCTGTCTGTTTACCTTGCATCCAATAGCTCGGCAGGTCAGATTCAAAGCCGCCATATTTGTTCAGTGAATCAAGCTGGGCGTTTACCTGGCCTGAAAAGCTGAGCAGGACCAACAGGATAAGTGAAAGTCCACTTATATATTGTCTTGCAGTTTGCATAGAATTTTCCTTCCTAAAAAATTACACCTCAAGTTAAAAATAGCGCTCTTTCTAAGATCGGACCTTATGTCCTATTTATTAACAAATTGGTCCTTGTTTCTAAAAAAACAGCGTCTTGATTTGGAGGATGCGGGATATGATTATCTTGTTAATAAAGTTTCTCTCTAAAGAGAGAGACAAGCTAGATTTTCCCTACCCAACATAGATAAGGTATATTTCTTAACTAACCTGTTTCAAGTGAATTTTACAGGACCGTCAATTCCAATGCCCTACTCAAAAAGTGGGAGAGTTTTTAAAGAGAGAAAAAAATAAGGTTCAGGTTTTCTGGAGTATATTTTTCAGGGCCTGCCCGGAGTTTTCAAACTTAAATTTGTAGTTAAAATTCTCCAGGACCTCAGGTTTAACAAATGGAGTTTTTGTAATAGTTTCTTCTCCTTCACCAATTAAAATTTTGAGTAGTGGGGCAGGCACCTTAAGCCAAGAAGGTCTATTAAGTAAATTTCCAAGAGTAGAGGAAAATTCATTCATCGAAATTTTTTCGGGAGCAACTAAGTTAACCGGACCATTTAGGGATTTATTATCTAATGCCAGAAGAATAATTGAGGTCACATCATCAATATGTATCCAGGGAAAGCCCTGTTTCCCATGGCCAAGTGGTCCCCCGGCAAAATAACGAAATGGAGTGATCATCTTTGCCAAAGCTCCGCCAGAAAGGTCAAGTACAATACCAGTTCTAAGGCTAACGCGTCTAACACCGTAGTTTTCAACTATAGAGGCTTCTCGTTCCCAGACTTTGCATACTGTAGCAAGGAAGTCACTTCCTGCTGGGCTTTTTTCTGTAAAGGTTTCACCACTCTTAGCAGTTCCATAATATCCAATTGCTGAAGCGCAGATAAAGACTTCCGGCTTTATATCTAATGAAGCAATAGCCTTTACAAGAGCATGCGTGGAATTCTGGCGGCTGCTAAGGATTTCGGTCTTATATGGGCCTGTCCATCTTTTTGCCATAACTGGTGCTCCAGATAAATGAATAACGGCATCCTGCCCCTCCAAATAACCAGTCCAGTCTTTTTCATCTTCAGAGTTCCACTTTACATATTTATCGGCACCAGGGATTTTCCTTTGAGCTGAATTCAAAGAATGGGAAAAGATAGTTACTTTATCGCCGCGGCCAATAAGTGCCTTTGCTGTATGAAGGCCTATTAGTCCAGTAGCTCCTGTTATTAGTACATGTTTAGGCATTTGGGGTTCCATAAATCTTATTTTTTAAGTATAATTCTAAAATAAAAAACAATTTACTTCCAGGATGATCTATATGCCTTTTGTTCGGCTCTTTCTTCTAATACTTATTTTCAGCAGAACTTTATTTTCCCAGCAGATAAAGATTGAAGGGAATTTTTACAATAGATCTAACGGTCAACGTTTAGCCTTTGCAAATCTCAGAGCAGAGGGTACATCCAGGGGAACATCGTCAGATATTCATGGACGTTATCAGATCAACCTTCCGCAGGGGAGATATACACTTATTGCCTCATCAATTGGGTTCAAGTCCGATACACTTATAATAGATCTAATTGAAGATAAAAAAAATATAGATTTTTTTCTAAATCCTGTTTCCATTCATCTGCCAGAGGTCACAATTCTGCCGGGTAAAAATCCGGCAATAGAAATAATGGAGAAGGCTATAAAAAGAAAAGCAGAAAGAGAAAAGCTCATTGACAGCTATGAATACGATGCATACACGAAAGGTGTAATAAGGTCAAATACAGAGATGGGGGCTGAATCGAACCAGAATTCATTAAGTGTTGCTGTTAAAGCCGCAAAGGATTCACTTGGTCTAAGGATAAATGCAATAGTTGAAAATCAGAGTAAAGGTTTTTACAGGAAGCCCGGAGACTACAAGGAACTAATAGTAGCCAGAAAGCAGACCTCAAATATTCCCTCATCTTTAAATGCAGTAACAGGCGGAAGGCTGATACAGAACTTTTATAGTGATGACTTAAAATTTTTCAACCGGCCGATGGCAGGGCCATTATCAGACAATGCACTTAAATATTACTACTTCAGAATTGAAGATACATCGGCAATAGACAGCAGGAAAGTCTTTAAGATTTATTTTGAACCGGACAACAGTACCGATCCAGGGTTTCAGGGTTATGTTTACATTACAGACAGCAGTTTTGATATGATAAGGATAGATGCCGATTTAAACCGGGCGGCAAACACGGGAGGAATATTCGACCGTGTAAATATTTTCCAGCAGTTCCTGCCTTATGCAAATCAGATCTATATGCCGATAGATTACCGTTTATATATAAGGGCTAATATACTTGGGCTGGCCAAGGTAGGTTTTGAATTAAATTCGGTCTTATACAATTACAGAATAAATGAACCCTTAGGAGATTCTTTATTTAGTAAGTCAATACTTACAGTTCTTCCTGATGCTGATAAAAAAGGCCCGTCTTATTGGAAATCTATTCAGACAATACCAAACTCTTTAGAGGAGATAAAAGCATATAAACAGATTGACAGCATTCAGGCGCAACCAAGAAGTATATGGAGCCGGGTTAAAGAAGAGGCTCTTGGAAGACATATGTCAATTTCAGAGAACGTGTCAACAAGCGGTTTACTTGGACTGTTTCATTTCAACAGGGTTGAAGGATGGGCTTTAGACTTTGACTTAGCGGCAGAGAACCTTTTTGACAGAAGACTTTTTAGTGACGGAAAAATCTCATATGGTTTTGCAGATAAAAAGGCAAAGCAATTCTTTTCTGCCAGTTATTATTTAGGCAAGTACAGGACATACAGTTTATCAGTAAATTTTTTCAACCGCATTAATTCACTTTTTGCATCTTCAGATGCATACAATGAATTTACCTCAACAATACTTGCACTACTTGCCAAATATGATTTCAGAGATTATTATTATTCCAATGGATTTAATTTTCAAATGGAAGGTGAAGTACTTCCAATTCTCAAATTAAATGCAGGTTTTACAGACAGGACAGATAATTCAGCATTTAAGCATTCTGATTATTCATTCTTTGCTAAAAGCAGGCACTACAGAGATAATCCACCTATATATGAAACAAAGATCAATGAAATAAATTTTGGTTTCAATCTGGATTTCAGAAATTTTATAGAAGATGGTTACTTCAGGCGCAGGGTTTCAGAAGGCAAAGCATATATACTTTTGGGTGGAGGAGTAAACATCAGCAGCAAAAAAGCTATTGGCAGCTTACTTGATTATGTAATGTATAATGCCGATATACAGGGGACTTTAGGGACCTTCAGGGCGGCAAGCTTAAATTACAGACTGCACAGTGTTTATTCTGATGGACCAGTTCCATTTCAGATGCAATATGCTCTTGCAGGAAATATAAGTGCAACGGGTAAGAATTACACATTCAGGACAGTAGGCATAAGCGAAGTCTTTGCAGATAAAGTCATTGCCATAAATATTGAGCATAATTTCCGTGATGAACTTTTCAGATTGTCGCGCATTCCAATACTTAAAGATATGGAGCTCCAGCTAAATACTTTCTTTGATGCTGCCTGGACAAATATGTCAGCAAAATCAAAAGAGATAATACCTATAAGATATATAACAATGAATAAGCCACTACTTGAAGCAGGTTTTAATATTGGCCACGTATTATTTCCATTTAGTCTTGAGTTGGCATGGAGACTAACGCATAGGGAGAATAACGCATTTGTAATAGGAATAAATACTTTTATTCTCTAAGATTTAGAAGAAAGAAAGTAAAAGGGATTATGAAAAAAAAGAATATGTGCAAATGAAAGAAGGGAAAATAAATTAAGCCATAGGTATGCTTTAAAAATGAAAAAGCACTCACGAGAGTGCTTTTTAATGCCTTACAATTAGAAACCTTTATCGCTGTGGTTTCGCTTCGTTAACAATAATATTACGGCCATTTAACTGGCTACCGTTAAGAGCTTTAATTGCAGCATTGGCATCAGTTTCGTTCTCCATTTCTACGAAACCGAATCCTCTTGACTTCCCGGTCTGGCGATCGGTAATAACTTTTGCCGAAACGACTGTTCCATAAGAAGAGAAAGTTGACTTTAATGATTCGTCATTTACAGCCCATGGGAGACTTCCCACAAAAAGTTTAGTACTCACGAAAATACCTCTAAAAAATAATTAATGAAACATTTTGTGCTTTTAGCACTCTTAAATATAAATCTAATTTTTTAAAAAGCAAATGAAAAATATTTAAAATATTGCATAAAAATTAGATGTAAAAATATTTTCACCATGGGGAAAACTTGATCAAAAGGAGTTCAAATTTGCAATTATCTTTACTGTAATACTGTATTTATTGCTGAATGAATGTTATCAACAGGGACAATCTTTATGTTCTTTTTACCCTGGACAGACTTAAAGTTATTCTTTGGAATAATGATAGCCTCAAAGCCAAGTTTCTCAGCTTCCTGTATACGTTTTTCAATCTGTCCAATACTTCTAACCTCGCCTCCAAGACCGACCTCGCCAATAACGACATAATTGCTCTTTATATTTCTATCTAAAAGGCTTGAAGCAATAGAGCAGCAGACAGCAAGGTCAACAGCTGGCTCATCTATCTTAACGCCGCCGGCCATATTAAGAAATACATTGGCAGATGAGAGTTTTAATCCAGCTCTTTTTTCCAGTACAGCTAAAAGGATTGAAAGTCTTCTATAGTCAAAACCAGTAGCCACCCTTTGTGGGTTACCAAAGTTAGAGGGAGTAACAAGTGCCTGAACTTCAAGCAGTATAGGGCGTGTGCCTTCCATGCTCGATGTAACAGAACTCCCTGTAGACTGGTGGTCGCGTTCGCTTAAAAATATTTCACTAGGATTAGAAACTTCAGTAAGACCGTTATCGTGCATTTCAAAGATGCCAATTTCGTTCGTACTTCCGAAGCGGTTTTTCTGTGCGCGAAGAATTCTATAGCTATGATTTCTTTCACCCTCGAACTGAAGGACCGTATCGACGACGTGTTCGAGTACTTTTGGTCCAGCTATCATACCTTCTTTAGTAACATGGCCAATAAGAATTACGATCTGATGAGTTGATTTAGCCAGCTGCATAATTTGAGCTGTACATTCTCTTATCTGTGTTATCGTACCAGGAGCGTTATCTAGTTCAGAGCGGTACATTGTCTGAATAGAATCTATAATAACAACGCTTGGATTAAGTTCCTGCATAGTATAGATAACATTATCCATTTCAGTTTCGGCAAGCATATAGAAATTTTCAGAGTCGACCTTAAGTCTGGAGGCTCTCAATTTTACCTGGCGGTTGGATTCCTCGCCTGTTACATAGAGAACTTTATCTTTTATCTTTGAAGCAGCCTGCATAACAAGTGTCGACTTGCCTATACCAGGGTCGCCGCCAATAAGTACAATAGAGCCTGGCATAAGTCCGCCGCCTAAGACACGGTCAAATTCGTCAATATTTGTTTTTATCCTATCTTCTTCAGCAGAAACAATATCCTTTAGTTGTGTAGCTTTAACGGTCTGTTTTTTTAGGCTGCGGTTCTTTAGCTTATCATCTTCGACCAATTCCTCAGAAAATGAATTCCACGCTTCACATTCAGGGCACCTTCCAAGCCATCTCAAAGATTCATAGCCACATTCGGAACAGATAAATTTCGTTTTTGTTTTGCTCATTGGTAATATTCCACAAGTAATAATTTTCTTTTTCTTATCTTAAATCACACACACATAACGCCTTTGCAGGTCAAAGAGTTGCCAAAAGATACACAGCGCTACACAAAAAAAATAAGCAGGTCAGCTAGAAACCTGTTCTTTTAATAAAATCAATAATAGTTGGGTCATTTGAATTCATAATTTCCTCGGGGGCACCCTTAAAATATATCTTCCCTTCGTGGAGCATGGCTACTGTATCGGCAACATTTTTAACGCTAACCATATCGTGTGTTACGACGATAGAGGTAACGTTAAGCTTTTTCCCAAGGTCCTTAATGAGTTCATCGATCGAGTCAGACATAATCGGGTCAAGTCCTGTAGTAGGTTCATCATAGAGAATATAGCCTGGATTAGTAATAAGGGCTCTAGCTAAGCCCACTCTTTTTTTCATACCACCGGAGAGTTCAGCTGGTTTAAGGTTCTGAATATCCGGCAATCCGACAAGGCTAAGTTTTTCCTCGACTGTTTTAAATATTTCTGATCTTTTAGCGTGAGGATTGTTCTCAACAATTGGGAGCCCAACGTTTTCTCCAACTGTCATTGAATCAAACAAGGCTGCGCCCTGAAACAAAAATCCGAATTTCCGTCTAAGCTTATATAGCTCCTTAGTACTCAAGTCATTAAGGTTTTGTCCTTCGACCTTAACAAAACCTTTATCCGGGAAAAGAAGTCCGACGATATGTTTAAGCAAAACACTTTTCCCCTCGCCGCTTCTACCAATTATTACAATAGTTTCTCCCTTCTCAATGTTTAAGTCGACACCCTGGAGTACTTTTTTATCTCTGAAGTTTTTATAAAGGCCTTTAATTTCAATCATTATTTTTTACTACCATATAGCACAGATATTTAAAGATATATGTAAATATAAGTGAAATTTTTAACTGATTTTAAGAAAACTTTTACAGGCAAGCTGGAGATTTGATTTTTAAAGGGGAGTGTTTTAGTTTTACACTTAATTTAGAAACAAACAATTTAACAACGTGATAACAGATTCACCCCTTTCAGATATTGAATTATTCCGAAAGATTTCGGCAAATGATTCGCGGGCTCTTGAGACATTATACGACCGCTACAGCCCGCTATTATTTTCATTAATCAAAAAGATAGTCTCCAGAGACTCTATTGCAGAAGAAATACTGGCAGATGTTTTTTCGATCATATGGAAAAAGGTAGAATATTTTAATTTTTCCGGGGGTAATGTATATTCCTGGCTCATTCTGCTCGCCAGGAACAAAGCCGTTGATTATATAAGAAGAAACAGGGCAGCAAATCCTCTTACAGAGGCATATGATGATGAATATGAGAACAACTATATAATACCTCATATTTCCTCTTCTGTAGCAGAGTTAGACCTAAAGAAAGCCTTTGAGTCAAGGAGTGACATTGAATCCTCACTTGGAAAGCTAACCGATGCACAAAAGTATGTAATTCATTTAGCATTCTATGAAGGTTACACGCAGAAAGAAATTGCCGAGAAGCTTAATATTCCCGTGCAAACAATAAAGTCGAAACTTCAAATAGCGCTAAACAACCTAAAAGATAATTTGACACATCAGGCAGGTATATAAAGTATGGATGCAAATAAATTAAAGGAAATTCTATATGCATATTCAAGCGGGTGTTTGGATGCAGAAGATTATCCAGAGTTTTTCAAGTATCTAAGTTCCGAAAATGGAATAATGGATAAGGAGTTTGGAAATTTACAGAATGTTGTTGCGCTTATTCCTGCCATACTGGAAATTGAGCATCCAAATCCAAAGGTAAAAGATAAAGTAGCCCGCAAGCTTTACAGAATGAAAGATGAGTCAAAGGCAATAAAAAAGCCTATTGTTGTCAATATGAATTTACAGGATGATGCCGGGAAAATGACAAAGAGTCAAGCTGTAGATGAAAAGTCTGATCAGCCAATATCTTCGAAGGAAACTGGCAGAGATAATATTCAGGATAGTAGTACTCAGCATAGCAATCTTCAGGATAGAAAATTTTCAAATTATATTCCCTTATCTGAGGCTATATCACCGGAGTCACGTCCAGAGTATGGAAGTGATCTGGTCAATAAAGTTCAATATAATGAACTTCAGGGAAGCGATATATATGATAAAGCATATGATAAAGCAGAAGGGCAAGAAGAAAATAGAGCAATGGACTTGCAGGCAAAAGAAACTGGTGCAGAGTTTTCAAGGATGCCAGAGTTAAATCAGATAAGGCCCGAACTAGTCACAGAAAATCTTTATGAGGAGCGTGAAAAGGAAAAAGGTTCCGGTAAAAAAGCATTTGTATATTTTCTGGGCGGAATTCTTGTATCTCTAGTATTATCAGGCGGCGTATATTACAAGATAGACCAGGAGCTTACAAAAAGTAAAGGAGAGACAGCAAGCTTAAGGCTTCAGTTAAATAGCCTTAGGGATGAACTTACACGAGTTGAAAGATACCAGAAAGTAGCTTCAATACTTAGCTCTAAAGAAACAAAGCAGTATAATCTAGAAGGGACAGAAAGCAATACAAAGTCCTCTGGTAAGCTTACAATTTCAGCCGATGGTAAAGAAGGTGTTCTGCAACTGTACAATATGCCTTTAACAAAAGGGAAGCAGGCATATCAGCTTTGGATCACAAGTAAAGATCAGACAATTTCCATGGGGACTTTTAATGTTAAGCAAGATGTTGAATATTATCCTTTAGACCAATTACCCGTTGAACAGTCTCAGATCAGCTCATTTTTTGTAACACTTGAAGACAATGGAGAAGCAGAATCCCCGTCGAAAAAAGTTTATTTATCCGGAAAAGTTTCTTTACCTGGAGGAAGCAGTAGTAGTAGCTCAGCCCTTACGGTTAAGTAAAAGATAAACTCCAAGTAAAATAATAAATACAGGATAATAATCTGCAAGTCCGGCAGCAAGGCGATTAGCAAGGCCAAAGACAGCAAATCTTCTGACAAAGAGCATCGAAAGGACAGACAGTGGAATTAAAATAAGTGCGCTATAGAGAAAGATAGTGTTCAAGTGGTCATCAATATAAAGCATAAGAAATCCAGCCCCCAAAATAAAGAGAACTGAAGGGAAGACAAGAATACTAGGCTGTATGATTGTATAGTTCTCAACTACAAAAAGAATTACACCAGTTAAAAAGATCGTTGTCCCAAGAAACAGACCTGCACGCTGATGTGTGCCCATACTAACATATACTGAAAGAACGCCATAGAAAAGAAAGGCATATGCAATAACAATAGTAACGCTAATATGAATTACACCCGTAAGTTTAAGTACATAAGCTAAAGCGACTAATATAAAGATATAACTTAACAGAGATTGATGTCTTTTATTCAATGTTTACCCCATTTTCTTCTTTCGGGACTACAAAAGCAAAAAGGAAATAAATCAGAATTCCAATGCCAAAGGAGCAGAAAGCAAAGATCAGGAAAAAGACTCTAATCAGGTTAGAATCCATATGAAAATACTTACCCAAGCCTCCGCAAACGCCAGAGATTTTTTTGTCATAAGACGAAAGGTAAAGAATTCTGGGATAATACTCCTCAACATCTTCCTCCAGTATTTCTGAGTTAGGGAAATAGTTATGTCTATAAATAAGAAAAATTCCTACAGCAATAAGTCCAATAGGCATAATTATCTCATTTGAAAGGCCAAAGAAAGAGAAATAGCTTATAAGGCCTGTACTTTTCAAGAGTGCAAACAAACCAAGGAGAATAAGCGAAGAGCCTACAACCATTCGTGTATTTTCCCTCATAGCATTGTTTTTTTCTTCTGCAGTTTCAGTAGAAGAGGCCCCAGCTTGTAAGGAGAATTTATCAGCTTGCAATTGCTTAGAATCAGCTGGGTCATAGGGTAAAACAATTCCAGCTATAAAATAGACCAAAATTCCCCATCCACCTAAAAGAAGACTTAAAATAAAAAGGAGCCTGAATATCACAGGATCAATATTAAAATACTTACCCAGTCCACTACACACTCCCAAAATTATTTTATTTTTTTTAGAGCGATAGAGTCTTTGGAAACTAATATTTTCATTACTCTTGGGTTGCTCATTTTCTAAAGGCTCGTTTTGCTCTTGTGAGTCGCTATCGTTTGAGTCAATGTGATCTTTTAACTCATCGTTTTGACTATCAGGACTTTTCTTTTGATTTGCCTTATCATTTTCTTTCGAGCCTTCATCTCCTTTTGAATGCCCCTCTTCCTGATCTTTCTCCGAATGAATATCTTCGTTCATATAAATTCTTCTTTTAATACTATATATAACGTGCACAGAAACAATATAAGGATTTCTGTGCACGATAATAAGGAATAAATGTCCAGCAAATTATAATTATATAATCTACGAAAAAAACAGTTTACATCAACCAAAGGGCAGTTTTCTCTATTTAAGATCATCGAGCATAGTTTTTAGCTTATTGATCTTTTCTTCCCAGTCTGCTTTTTTCTGTCTTTCTTTTGCAACGACATCGGCCGGAGCATTATTGACAAAATTTTCATTAGAAAGTTTTTTACTAACACCCATTAAGCTGCCTTCTAGTCTTGCGATGTCCTTTTGCAATCTATTGCGTTCAACATCCAGATCAATAAGGCCTTCTAAAGGGACAAAGATATCTGAACCAGCGACAACAGATGAAGCAGAAGCTTTTGGTTTTTCTATATTCTCATGGTTAAAGATATTTTCAACCTTGCCAAGTTTCTTTATATAGAGTGTTTCATTTTCTGTTACTTTTTTGCCTCTAATATATACATTAACGAATTTCGATGGTGGGATATTCATCTCGCCGCGAATATTACGTATTGCAGTAACAATTTCCTGCACAAAGTGAATCTGGTCCTCAGCCTCAGAGTTAACGAGTGAAGGATCAAACTTAGGGAAGTCAGAAGTAGAAATGCTTTCACCATCTTTTCTTTCATAAATAAGGTGCCAGATCTCCTCTGTAATAAAAGGCATAAAAGGATGAACCAGTTTAAGCATCTCTTCAAATAAAGAAAGAGCTCTAGTCAGGACAGCTGATTTTACGTTCTCATCATCAGAGTAAAGGCGGCTCTTAGACATTTCTATATACCAATCGCAGAAGTCATTCCATACGTATGAGTAAATAATCTTAACGGCGTTATTTATCTCAAAGCGGTTCATTGCCTCGTCGATCTGTTTTAATGTACTTTCAAACCGGGAGATAATCCATTCATCTGCGAAATCTCTGTATTTATCTTTAAGGTCATTATTTACAGGAATGCTTTGGGCATTCATAAGAAGATATCTACCTGCGTTCCATATCTTGTTGGCAAAGTTTCTACCAATTTCGCATTTTTCAGTGCTAAAGAGGACATCCTGGCCAAGAGGAGCAAGATAGAGGACAGAAAATCTAAGTGCATCGGCGCCATATTCCTCGATAACATCGAGAGGGTCAGGAGAATTACCTAGAGATTTACTCATTTTTCGGCCCTGAAGGTCACGAATAACGCTAGTAAAATAGACATCCTTAAAGGGGATGTCGTGCATAAATTCCAAACCAGACATAATCATTCTTGCTACCCAGAAGAAGATAATATCAGGAGCAGTAACCAGAGTATCAGTCGGGTAATAATAGTTTTGTTCTTCTTTGCTCTTAAAAACTTCGTGGGCCCAAAGCCAGCTAGAGGCCCAGGTATCAAGTACATCCTCATCCTGGCGCCAGTTTTCAATATCTTCAGGAGGTGTAACGTCACAATAAGTCTCATGATTGTTCTTGTTATACCATACCGGGATCCTGTGACCCCACCAAAGCTGTCTAGAGATGCACCAATCCTGAATATTTTCCATCCAATGTTCATAAGTCTTTACCCAGTGATCGGGGTGGAAGTGTATCTTGCCTTCTTTTACAACCTCGAGGGCCGGGCAGGCAAGCTCATCCATCTTCAGGAACCACTGTTCAGACAGATAAGGTTCAATTGGCACTCCGCCGCGTTCTGAATAGCCGACCTTATTTGTATAGTCCTCAGTTTTTTCAAGGAGTTCCAAAGCTTCAAATCTTTCTATTACTTTTTCTCTAACGACATAACGGTCTAAGTTTCTAAGATCTTCAGGGACATTACCATTAGTCGAAGCATCGGGGTTAAAGATGTTAATAAATTCAAGGTTATGGCGTTTGCCCATTTCATAGTCATTTACATCGTGAGCCGGAGTAACTTTAACTGCGCCTGTACCGAATTCAAGTTCGACATAATCATCGGCAAAAATTGGGATTTCGCGGCCGACAATTGGGAGTACGACCATTTTGCCAATAAGGTCTTTATATCTTTCATCCTTTGGATTAACAGCAATTCCAGTATCGCCCAGCATAGTTTCAGGGCGTGTGGTAGCTACAATAACAAATCTGTTACTGTCTTTAACAGGATATTTAAGATACCAGAGTTTTCCATTTACCTGCCTGTAGATTACCTCTTCATCTGAAATAGCAGATTTAGAAGCAGGGCACCAGTTAACCATTCTGAAGCCGCGATAGATCTTTCCTTTTTTATACAGATTGACAAAAGCTTCTATTACCTTGCCATAGTAGTGCTCATCCATTGTGAAGCGTTCTCTTTGCCAGTCGCAGCTTACGCCAAGTTTTCTTAACTGCTTAGTAATTATTCCGCCATATTTTGCCGTCCATTCCCAGCAATACTTCAGGAATTCATCCCGTCCTATCTGTCTTTTATCAACTCCCTGTTCTTTCAGGTAGTTAGTGACTTTTGCCTCTGTAGCAATTGAGGCGTGATCGGTTCCAGGGACCCAGCAGGCATTGAAGCCTTTCATTCTTTTATAGCGGATAAAAGCATCCTGAATTGAATTGTTCAGGATATGTCCCATTGTAAGTATTCCAGTTACATTAGGAGGAGGGATAACGATGGTATAAGCCTTTTTTTTCGGGTCAATTTCTGAATGGTAGAGCTTATGGTTTTCCCAGTAAGCATACCATTTATCTTCAACGCTATTAGGATTATATGCTTTTGGTAATTCTGCAGTTTTAAGTTCAGACATCTTTTCAACTCTTCTGTTTTAAAAATTAGTCCTAAATATACGGAAAATTGCAGAATTTTCTGAAGCATTTGTTAATACCATAACGTATAAATCTTTGAAAAATAAGGAGAAGCCGAAAAGAGAGCTGTAGTTCAGAGTTAAAGGGTTTCATAATGACAAAAATTACACTATGTTTGTAATGGAGTATTAAACTTAAGTGAACGATTTTGATCTAGTAAGTCAAGGATAGTGTAAAAGAGTGAAAGTAAGGGAAAAGATACACATAAATATTGGTGAATACTACGCTTCAAGCGAGCCTGCCACACTTTATACTACACTAGGTTCCTGTGTAGCTGTCTGTTTTTTTGAAAAAAAAGCCCGTATTGGTGGGATGAACCATATACTTTTACCCGGCACTCCAGACCTTAAGACCTACAATGACAGTGCACGTTTTGGTATAAATGCAGTTGAGCTGCTGCTTAACCGCATATTTTCACTTGGTGGGAAAAAGCAAAATTTAATTGCAAAGATCTTTGGAGGGGCGCATCTTCTGCCTGACTTTTCAATAAAAGACTCACCAGGAAGGAAAAACATCGAATTTGTAGAGAGTTTCCTTAGGATCGAATCGATACCAATTATTAGCCGGCACACAGGTGGGACATTTACAAGGACGATCTACTTTCATACAGACACCTCGGAAATTTATCTAAAAAAAATAAGGTCCAGTTTCTTTAAGACCTTTAGTAAAGAAGAAGAATTCCTAAATAAGTACCCTACACAGATAATAAAGCCTGATACGACGATATTTTAGTAAAATTTTATCCATTTAGAATTTTCTGCGAATTTAGAGCTTATTAAGGTTTTTTATCACACACACATATCCATATAATCCCTCGTAGAACTTTATGAACAGGTAACCTGTTGATTAATAAAGGACTAGGGGTCCTATTATTTATGCATGCCATTTGACCTTTGAGGGCTTTGGCTTATTAAGATTAAGATCGGTCATGTATAGAATAGACCTAGGTTTGCACAAGTAAACTTTAGGAATTAATGTTTAGGTTTTTGATTTGGTGAGGGAAAAATGATGAACTGGCTGCTAACTTCGAAGTTAAAAGAGCCGGTAAGCGGGTTATCACATTTATTAGGTTTGTTTCTTTCAGTTGCCGGTATGATTGTACTAATTTATTTCTCTTTTATAAAGGCGAATCCACTTCATATAATTTCATTTACAATTTACGGAATCAGTTTAATTTTACTTTATTCGGCCAGTGCCATCTACCATCTTCTGCCTCTTGGTGAAGATGGGCGGCATTCACTTTTGAAGTTTGATCAGACAATGATATTTGTCCTGATTGCAGGGACATATACGCCGGTATGTTTAATTGCGCTTCGGGGTGACTTAGGGATGAATCTTTTGACAAGCATTTGGTTAATTGCACTCATAGGGATGATATTAAGAATATTCTGGGACGGGCTTCCACCCTGGCTGCCGGTAGTGCTATATCTGATAATGGGGCATTTTTTCTTTCTTGCATACACTCCAATTGTAAAGGCAATGCCAGAAGGGGCATTCAGATGGTTAATTTCGGGAGGACTTTTCTACAGCTCTGGCACTATAGTATATGCGTTAAAAAAGCCTGTAATCATACCAAAAGTACTCGAATCACACGAATTATGGCATTTTTTTGTCTTACTTGGAAGTTTCTGCCACTTTTGGATGATGTATAAATATATAGCAATGATCAACTAATTGATCATTGCTAAAAATAATTCACCTTACACAAGAGGCAAAATTTCCTCTACGGGGTGGGAAAGTTATTCAAGCCATGAGATTATTTCATATTTATCTGTTGCCGGGAAATAAGGCGGAGAGGTAAGCATAAGGCGTTCATCAAAAATAATCCTTTCGTGATATCCGTTTGTAACCTTACCTGATCCATTAACAGTTCCGGTATTCTGAGCCTGGTATTCGACTATGCCGCCGAAGACCTTAAGAGTTCCGCTAGCGGGCATATTTTCATTTACCAGGCCCAGGCCCCCCTTATAAGCAAAAATTGAAGCATCTATTTCAACGTTATTTCTATTAGCAGTGTTGTCACTAATAAGAACGTTATTAGAGCAAACAATGCCAAGCATATCCTGGCTTGAAGGATTAGTCAAAGGGTTGCTTTTATAAAGCACATCACCATCAATATATACATTACCTGTACCAACACCTGAGGACTGGTCGACGAATAATGTATTCCTGCCGGTGACTGTTCCTTTTAAGTAGACATTACCTTTCTCGACATATATAATTCCATTTGGTGCAAAGGAACTTAAGGGTTTTGTAGAATCGGGAGTCCAGGTACCTCCACCATTTGTACTGTAGCTATAAGTAACAGTTGCATTTCCGTTATATGTAATGCGGACGTCCATTTTGCCTGCCCCGCCGTAGTTAAAGACATGACCGCCCGAAAGGGCAGCTAATTTTGTTTGAGTAACATCCCAGTTAATTGGAATATCAACGCCGCTTTCAAATCCGCCATAGAACTTAGGGGTAGTATATTTATCTAAGAGTTTCAGTCCATTTTTTGCAGAGGCCTTACCCTGGAAGACTGGCGAACCTTGAACGTTTAGTTTCCCCTGTGTATGGAAAGGTCCTGTAATAGTATCTCCTGTATAAAGAAAGCTGCTGCCAGGGAAAATGTTCATATAGTAGGCAAACTTGGCATAGCTACTTGGTTGAAGAAGTATTTCGACCTTTTTTGTGATATTCTGGTATGTTCCGGTCGAAGTTATTTTAATATTGTTTGCACCGACGTTTTCGACCTTTACGTTAATAGTGCCATTGGAGAAAGGGACATTAGAATAGCCCGTTGTCCAGCTTTTATTTAAGAATACCTGATTAGCAGCAATATTAGCTCCGCTTACAGCTATATTATGAGCAATAGTTTCGCAGTAATAATTCACGTTATTATCGACTGCATTATTGGTAAGGAGGCCATAATTATAGCCTGCCACCAAAAAGATGAGGCTAAATCCCAGCACCATATATAAACTTGCTTTTCCGCCCATAAATTATACTCCCTCTACCTGTTTCTGATATTTCTTGCAGCCAATCTAATCTGCCTCCAGAAGGCATTTGAATACTCCTCATTGTAAGCTGCCGTATTTTCGACTTTAACGTCAATTTCCATTGTATAAATCTCGCCCGGGACAGAAATTGGGAAGGGTATTTTATTCCCCAGGGCGTTAAAATAAGTAATGCTAAATCTTGTAACGCCCAGATTTGAGCCCTTTGGGCTTTCAGAATTGACCACTCTGTAGAGCATTTTATCTCTAGGATTTGGGGTTCCAGAAAGTTCATCTGCAGATCCAAGATAATAACGCATTGTATCAACAACACCATCGGCAGGATAGACGTCTGTTAAAAACTTAATGCTTGTTGAATCTGCAGCAATAATAGCTTTTGACGGTACAGGGATCTTAGTAAAGTCAGCGCAATAGCCGATTTTTCTAAAATCATATTCTAGAAGTTCAACAACAGAGACGAGGTTTTGCTGAACCTGAGCTTCGCCTGCAAAAGTAAAAGTATTCTGCGTTGCTGTATCATTCATTCTTAGGAGGATCATAAAGAGCAGTCCCCCAATGACTGTCGAACCTAAAATATCGAGTAATGTACTAAATCCCATATTATATTTAGTCTCCTTTATCTGAAGAACCAGTAACTGAATACCGAGGACATTCTTACAGTATCATTCATAGAAGGGCTTGTGACAGTGACAAGAATTCTCTTATTCCATGTTTTCTGGTTTACAAAGACGTCCGGATTTGTAGGAAGGACATAGCCAACCTTGCATGTAATCTTAAAAACAGCAGAAGGCATAGTAGAATCAATTCTTGTATAGTTGTTATAATCATCGAAGTCATTAAAATTCGGATAAACCTCACCCCAAGCCGGCCCCAAACCTGAAGGGCTTGTAAGCGAAGTCAGCGAGCTCACAGAATTAGTATCTGTAGCTGCGTCAAAGGCCTTACTATTTGCCTCTTCAATCATAGATGTGCCGAGTGAAGTGGCCAGGACGCCGAACTTTGTATTATACATTACATTCCCCGTACTTAAAAAAGTAGTATTCGTCCTTAGTATGACCATGGAGAGAAGGAACATTCCTCCAAGAGTTAATAATAACTGTCCTGTATTCATAGCTTAATACCTATCTGGCTTATGGCAGAGTGCAGTTAATCAAAGCCCAGGCTTTGCCAGAAATACCCTGCATATTATAAAGAGATATTTTATTAACGCTAAAAGCATCAACAATTGTGCTACATGAAAGATGTAAATAAAGGTGCAGTTTTATAGCTGTTTTCTTTAGAAAAAGGTAAAAAAGAGGAGATATTTGGTAAAAATTACTGGTAAAAAGGGGGAATATGGCTTTAAGATCTACTAATAAAAGAGCGGCTTATTTACCGCTCTTTTATTGGGAAACTTATCTTTAGTCACTATCATTATATTTTACTACACAGGTTTTCCGCGTAGAAAAGTTTATTTTAGCGAATCTTAATATGGAGTTCCTTAAGCTGATCTTCGGAAACTGTGGAAGGTGCATCATCCATCAAAGAAGTAGCACTAGCAGTTTTCGGGAAAGCCATTACCTCTCTAATAGAAGCTTCGCCTGCAAAAATCATAGCCATTCTATCTAAACCGAAAGCAATTCCACCGTGAGGTGGTGCACCATACTTAAAGGCATTCATAAGGAAGCCGAACTTATATTCAGCCTCTTCATCCGAAATGCCGATTGTTTTGAACATAAGCGACTGAAGTTCACTGTCATGAATTCTAATACTACCGCCAGCAATTTCACTTCCATTAAGTACAAGGTCATAAGCGCGGGCTTTTACCTTTCCTGGATCTGTAGTCATAAGTTCAATATCCTCTATTCGAGGTGATGTAAATGGATGGTGCATAGCATAATATCTTTGAGTTTCGACATCCCATTCAAGTAGAGGGAAGTCAGTAACCCAAAGCAGGGCAGGTTCTGCATCAGGCTTAATAAGTTCTAGTCTTCTTGCCATCTCAAGTCTTAAAGATCCCATAATAGAGAGTGTTTTAAGCTTTTGGCCAGACAAAATAAAGAGCAGGTCACCAGGCTTTGCATTAAGTTTTTCAATAATGCCCTTCTGCTCTTCTTCAGTAAGGAACTTAACAGTCGGAGATTCGAGGCCTTCTTCTTTAACTCTGATCCAGACCAGGCCAGAGGCTCCAAGTTTTTTAACAAAATCTGTAAGAACATCGAGCTGATTTCTAGTATAATCACCGCATCCAGGAGCGACAAGCGAAGTAACTATGCCGCCTTTTGAAATTGCATCCTGATAAACGCGGAAGGTTGACTTAGAGAGGACATCGTTTAATGTAGTCATCTTAAGATCAAATCTTAAGTCAGGCTTATCACTTCCATATGTCTCCATTGCCTCATCGAAGGGAATTCTTCTAATAGGAGTCGGCAAGTCATAATTTTTAATTTCCTTATAGAAGCTCTTCATCAGGCCTTCAACGATCTGGAAGATATCCTCCTGATCGACAAAAGAGAGTTCCATATCAATCTGAGTAAATTCAGGCTGTCTATCTGCTCTTAGGTCCTCATCGCGAAAACACTTAACGATCTGAAAATATCTATCCATTCCAGAGACCATGAGGAGCTGTTTATACTGCTGAGGTGACTGTGGCAAAGCATAGAATTTACCCTTATGGAGTCTACTTGGCACAAGATAGTCACGTGCTCCTTCAGGTGTACTTTTCATTAAGACTGGAGTCTCAATTTCTACGAAGCTATTTTCATCAAGATATTTTCTAGCTACCTGATAGATCTTATGACGCAGAAGCAAATTTCTCTGAAGAGAAGGGCGTCTTAAATCCAGGAATCTATATTTAAGTCTAAGATCCTCATTTATATCTACTCCATCTTTCAGTGGGAAAGGAGGTGTTACAGCCTTATTCAATATAACCAGTCTATCAACCATCACATCAATACTTCCTGTAGGCAGTTGAGGATTTTCAGTACCCTCAGGACGCATTCTTACTCTTCCTTCGATCGATATCACATATTCACTTCTTAAATCCTTTGCTATATTATGTGCTTCCAGATTATAATTAGGCTCAAACACAACTTGAGTAATGCCATATCTATCTCTAAGATCAATAAATATTACCCCGCCAAGGTCACGTCTTGTATCGACCCAGCCATTGAGGACCACATGTTCATCAATATTTGATTCCCTTAACTCCCCGCAAGTATGTGTTCTACTATTAAACTTCATCGAAAATAAATAACTCCATGTTAATGATTTGCCCCTAAGATAACAAATTCTGGCCTCAATTTCGAATTTCGGGCCAATTTTTCTGCATAATAATACAGTTTTATAGTTTCTAATTCCTAATTGTCTTATCAATTAAAGCAATTATTGGGTCTTTATTGCAGGAGTTTATTATATTTGTCCTGATCACAAACCAATAATAATTTCTTTTTTCATTTATTATTCTTAAAGGGAATAAATGTTCAAACTGGTTGTTGATGAAAACATTTCGTATGCTGCTGAAGCTTTTTCTAAGTTTGGCCAGGTAAAGTTAATGCATGGAAGAAAGATCGACAGGCAGGCACTTTCAGATGCAGATGCGCTAATAATAAGGTCGATTACAAATGTAAATGAAGAACTGCTAAAAGGGACACCTGTAAAATTTGTTGGAACAGCAACAATCGGCACAGACCATATTGACAAAGGATACTTAAGGGAAAACGGAATTGCTTTCTCAAGTGCAAAAGGATGCAATGCTGATGCTGTAGCTGAATATGTATATAGCGCCATGTTTCATATAATGGGGAAAAAAGGATTAACTCTTAAAGATAAGACGCTTGGTGTTGTCGGCATTGGTAACATTGGAAGCAGGGTTGTAAGGCTTGGGAAAGTTCTTGGCCTAAATGTGCTTGAAAACGATCCACCACTAGAGAGAAAGACAAAAGAGAAAGGGTTTGTAGAATTAAAAGAAGTACTCTCGGCAGACATAATTACTTTTCATGTCCCATTAAACTTAGGCGGAGAAGATAATACGTATCATCTTCTTGATAAAGAAAAGCTAAGCCTTATAAAGAAAGATGCAATTCTTATTAATGCTTCGCGTGGGCCAGTAATAGATAATGAAGCTTTGCTAGAGTTAAAGAAGAAAAATGATTACATAAGTGTTGCGCTTGATGTATGGGAAAAAGAACCTGGATTTGATCAGAGGCTGCTTAAAACAATAGAGATTGGAACTCCGCACATTGCAGGATATTCACTTGAAGGAAAAGTAAATGGAACAGAAATGATCTTTAAGGCTCTGTCAAGTTATCTAAAAAGTGGGCTTAGTTTTAATCCAGAACTACCAATTGTTCCTGATCAGCAGATTACTCTAAAAGCAAATGCATCAAAGGAGAGTATACTTAACAAAGCCTTCTCCTATGCATATGAGATAAGTCAGGACGACGTACAAATGAGAAAGGCACTTGAGATGACAGAAGAAGAAAAAGCAAAATACTTTGATCTACTAAGAAAGGATTACAAGTTAAGGCGTGAATTCAGCAATTATCTGATCAGGCTTGAACCTTTCAGTCAAGATACGGGAGACATCTTAAGGGCCTTCAGGTTCAAGCTTAATCAGACTAACTAAGACAAGGGAAAAGACAAGGTCATTAACGCAAAAAAAACATAGCTAATACGAAAAATAAATACAAGGACTTTTACAATAACTATTTTTTCAACAACTATTTTTTAAGCAACTTTTTCCGACAGTTTTCTCAAATAATAGTTTTCAGAAACTATATTTCAGAAACATTTTTCAAAAATGTAGAAGTTATTCCTTTCTTTTGACCAGTGTAAGAATATCGTAAGAGGCAACTAGTTCCTCATTTTGGTTTATTACTTCGACATACCAATCGACGATGCCAGAAGGAATTTCGTCATCCCGATTTTCTTTAATTGTTTTCTGCCTGCAGGTCAGCTTTACGTGAATTGTATCACCTATATAAACAGGTTTAACAAAACGCAGGCCCTCCAGTCCATAATTTGCTATAACAGGTCCAGGAGCAGGATTAACAAATAGTCCAGCAGCCACAGATAGGATCAGATATCCATGAGCTACCCTGTTATGAAATATAGAATCCTTTGCTGCAATATCATCTGTGTGGGCATAGAAGAAGTCACCGCTAATGCCTGCAAAATTAACTATGTCTGTCTCAGTAATTGTACGCCTATGAGTAAGAAGTGTCTCCCCAATATGAAGTTCCTCGAAATACTTAGTAAAAGGGTGGACTTTATCTTCAAATTGTTTTGCACCTTTTAGCCATTGGTTACCGATATGACTAAGTGTATTAGGGGATCCCTGAAGAGCGACTCTCTGCATATAATGTTTAACGCCTAGAATGCCTCCAAGTTCTTCACCGCCGCCAGCTCTGCCAGGGCCGCCATGGACAAGGTGAGGCAGAGGAGAGCCATGTCCAGTGGATTCTTTTGCACAATCCTTATTTATTATCATTATTCTTCCATGATAAGGTGCGATGCCCATAACGATCTGTTTTGCCAGGTTATCATCAGAAGTAAAAATTGAGGCCACAAGACTTCCTTTGCCCATATTTGTAATTTTTATTGCATCTTGTATATCAGTATAAGGCATAACCGTATTTACAGGACCAAAGGCTTCTATCTCATGGGGTTCAATGCAGCCTTCAGGATCTGAGCAGTAAAGGAGTGTTGGAGAGATAAAAGCTCCTTTATTTTTATCTGCATCTACAAGTTCATATTCATCTGAATAGCCATATACGACCTCAGTTACCTTGCTTAGCTGATCTATGCGGTCTTTTACCTCGCGAAGCTGTCCATAGCTTACAAGAGGGCCCATTTTGACTCCCTCTGAGGCAGGGTTACCAATTTTAATAGAAGAGAGATTTTTCTTAAGAGCTTTTACAACATCAGCCACGCGGTCAAGAGGGACAATAGTACGTCTTATGGCTGTACACTTTTGACCTGCCTTGGCAGTCATTTCCCTTACTACTTCCTTAATAAAAAGCTCAAACTCTTCAGATTCAGGCATAACGTCAGGTCCAAGAATAGTTGCATTAAGCGAGTCTGCTTCCATATTAAAGCGCACAGAGTTTTTTACAACCATAGGATGGGTCTTAAGTTTTTGGCCTGTTTCTGCAGATCCAGTAAAAGTAACTACATCCTGGCATGTAAGGTATTCAAAAAGATCGCCAACATTTCCGCAAATAAGCTGAAGAGCTCCTTCTGGCAGAAAATTAGATTCTAGGATCATGCGCACTACCTTCTCTGTAAGATAAGAGCTAACTGAGGCAGGTTTTACAACTGCAGGCATGCCTGCAAGAAAAGTTGGGGCAAGCTTTTCAAGCATTCCCCAGCATGGGAAATTATATGCATTGATATGGACGGCAGCTCCTTCTAAAGGGACCAAAAGGTGTTTAGCCACAAATGTACCATTTTTTGAAATAGCTTCTGTTTCACCCTCAAAAACAAACTTTTCATCGGGCAGATCCCGTCTACCTTTACTGGCGTATGTAAAAAAAGTACCAATACCGCCGTCAATATCGATCCAGCTATCAGTCTTTGTAGCGCCTGTCCAAAATGAGATATCGTATAGTTCCTGCTTTCTTTCAAGCAGATACTTTGCAATATTTTTTAACATAAGAGCTCTTTTATGGAAGGTCATCTTTCTAAGATTTGGGCCTCCAATATTACGTGCATATTCGAGCATTCCCTTAAAATCTATTCCTTCAGAGGATACCTCGGCAATCTTTTCTCCCGTAGAGGCATTCAATACCTGCTCTCCTTTTCCCTGACCAAGGCGCCATTGTCCCATTACATAACTTTTTAGTCTCATCTTTTTACTTAACCTCCCTTAAAAAAACTTTTCTCAGGATTTACTTTCTTTGGATTTACTTTCTTTCCATGTCCTATAAAATGGGTCCTGCTTTTTTCTATCTTTGGGAATCTGCCTTAAAGGCTCACATTCCTTAAATGATCCATAGAGCTTTTCAGGCAAAGATTGATAAAGCCTTGTTCCATCAGTTTTCCACTTAATCATCTCATCGCTTACATCTTTTATGATCTTTGCAGGATTACCTGCAACAACTTTTCTTTTTGGAATTTTCATTTCAGAAGGGATAAAGCTAAGGGCACCTATAATAGATTCATCTCCAATTTCGGCGTTATCCATTATTACGGTATTCATTCCAATTAAGGTATTATAACCAATAATAGCACCATGAATAATTGCCCCATGCCCGATATGGGAATTACTTTTTAATTTGACCGTAACGCCGGGAACATATGAATAACGCAGTTTTCCTGGACATTCGAGCCATCTTCGATAATAATTTCACCCCAATCACCTCTTATTGCTGCTCCAGGTCCGATATAGACATTCCTCCCAATTATCACGTTACCAATAACCGAAGCAAGAGGATGGACAAAAGCACTTTCATCAACTACAGGTCTAAAGCCTTCAAATTCGAATATGCTCATAGTCTTCTTTCCTATTTGTTTTTAGTTCTTAAAGAAGGGCAGTTCAAATTCTTTCCAAAATAACAGCCATGCCCTGTCCAAGACCAACGCACATTGTGCAAAGAGCAAACCTTCCCTGTTTTTCCTCTAATTCAAATGCAGCAGTATTTACTAATCTTGCTCCCGACATACCAAGTGGATGCCCTAAGGCTATGGCTCCTCCGTTAGGATTAATTCTTTTATCAAAAGGATCGAGTTTTAATTCCTTAAAGCAGGCAATGCACTGAGATGCAAAGGCCTCGTTTATCTCGATGACAGAAATATCATCTAATTTAAGCTGAGATTTTTGCAGAGCCATTTGAGTAGCCTTTACCGGGCCAATGCCCATAATGCGTGGTTCTACTCCTGTTATGGCATAAGACAATATTCTAGCGGCAGGTTTAAGGTTAAATTCCTTAAGCGCAGTTTCAGAAGCTATGAGCAATGCACAAGCGCCATCATTAATGCCAGAGGAGTTACCAGCTGTAACAGTTCCTTTTCCATCTTTTTTGAAAGCAGGTTTAAGTGAAGAAAGGACTTCCAGGGTTGTTCCAGGCTTAATAAACTCATCATCTTTGAATGTAAATGAAGAGCCCTTAGGCTGAGAAATTTCCAGAGGATGAATTTCTCTTGAAAGCCTGCCGTTTTTTGTAGCCTCAGAGGCTTTACACTGTGAAGAATATGCAAACTCATCCTGCTCATATCGGCTAATATTGTAAAGTTCAGCAAGGTTTTCAGCTGTCTGTCCCATTGAGTCAGTTCCATAGAGCTCATGTAACTTTGGATTAGGGAATCTCCAGCCAATTGAAGTATCATAGATTTCAGTTGAAGTAGAAAAAGCAGAAGGAGACTTAGCAAGTACGAAAGGAGCGCGTGTCATATGCTCAATTCCGCCTGCAATAAAGAGTTCACCCTCGGAAAGCTTTATAGCATTAGAGGCATGAATAACAGCGCTCATGCCTGAAGCGCAGAGCCTGTTTACAGTTTCACCGGGGACTGAATAAGGCAAGCCAGATAAAAGCAAAGCCATTCTGGCTACATTTCTATTATCTTCGCCAGCCTGGTTCGCGCAGCCCAGGATAACATCATCAATCTTAGATTTGTCCACCTGCGGATATTGTTCCAGTAAGGCTTTAATAATTAAAGCAGCAAGGTCATCGGCACGTATGTTTGAAAGGCTTCCTGCATGCTTTCCAATTGGAGTTCTAAGTCCCTTTACAACAAAAGCATCTCGCAAATACATATATCACACAAACTTTCTTATGGTCAAGCAGTTAGTCAAATCAAATTCAGTTTGAATATATTTTATTATCTCCTTTCAGGAGATTTCTTTGCCTGTCTTATATACCAGGCCCTTAAAAAAAGCCACCTTAGTACTGTCACTTTTTTGAACTAATATTTCATAGACAGCTATTTTACCAGAAGAGCTGACTTCATTGCAAGTAGCAGTAATAACATCACCTTCGTTAATTTTCGAAAGATAAGTAATACTATTTTCAAGACTCAGGCTTATTAGTCCATCGGAATTTGAGGCAAAGGCAAGAGCGCTATCGGCAAGAGAATAAGGAATTCCGCCGTGGCAGATGTTAAAGCCGTTTAGCATTTCTTTTCTGATTTTCATTCTCAGTACTGCACTTCCCGGATGAATCTCAACTGTTTCAATACCAAGCCATGCACTGAAGCCATCGTGTTTGAGCATTTTTTTGACTGTTTTTTCAGCCATTTCCTGTTCTGTCATAAGCAATATGTAAAGGATTAGTAATTTTAATAAAAACTTTTATTATTACGCACCATTCTCTTAAGAAGAGGGCTAGGGCGATATCTTTCCTCAGAATATTCTTCATGAAGCATTACAATATTATCAAATACCTTTTCAATTCCAATATCATCTGCCCATTTTAAGAGTCCTTTTGGATAATTAACGCCATTTGTCATAGCAGTATCAATATCGATAACAGAAGCAACGTTCATAAAGACAGCATCTGCGGCCTCATTAATAAGCATAGAAAGTATCCTAAAGAAAATTTCATAGCCAAGTTCTGAATTGGCTTCAGGCATAGGGTTTTTGAACTCATCGTCATAGTGGTAAAATCCACGGCCAGTTTTTCTACCCAGATAATTAGCCTCGACCAGACGCTTTTGAACCTGAGAAGGTTTATAGCGTGGGTCGAAGAAAGTATCGTTATAAATTGTATTTGTAACCCTGAAATTGATATCATTACCAATGAGGTCCATTAGTTCAAAAGGTCCCATAGGAAAATTTCCAAAAGTCTTCATTGCCCAGTCAATTGTTGCAAATCCGGCTATTCCTTCTTCATATATCCTTAAAGCTTCACCATAAAAAGGTCTAGCAATGCGGTTAACAATAAATCCAGGAGTATCCTTTGCCAGGACCGTAATTTTACCTAATGCAGTAAGAATTGTTTTTACTTTTTCAACGACATCTGGCTTTGTATTTAATCCTGGAATGACCTCGACTAGTTTCATAAGGTGAGCCGGGTTAAAAAAATGAGTTCCAATTGTTCTCTCAGGATTTTTACATACAGAGGAAATAGATGTAATTGATAGCGATGAAGTATTAGTAGCAATAATAGTATTGTCAGGTACGAAGGATTCGAGTCTGCTAAAGACACTTTGTTTTGTATCTAAGTCCTCAATTACTGCCTCTATTACTAGTTCACATTCAGCTAGTTCCATAATATCGCTGGAATAGGTAATATTATGCTCAGGTTCATTTAAGCTAGCAGAGTGAAAGGAAGCGACTTTTTGTTTTTGTTTAGAGAAAATCCTTGCTGTAGAGTCCTTAGCTCTCACGACAGCTGCCTGTTCGATATCATAAAGGACAACCTTGTGACCTTTTATGGCAGCAAGGGCAGCAATTCCGCTACCCATTGTACCTGCACCTACAATTCCAAATCTTATTGGATTCATTGTTTTAAGTCAATCTCATTTTTATACAAATTTCATTAAATAATAACCAGGGACAATTTAATTTTCATGAATTTCATTTCTATGAATTTGATTACCATGCATAAGCCTCAGGGGCCTGGTTTCCAGGGCCCGGCCATATTTCATCAAGTTTTTTCATAGCCTGTTCAGGGATTTCCATACTTAGCACATTTGTACTTTCCTGAAGCTGTTCAATTGTTCTAGGACCAACAATAGGAGAAGCAACACTTGGGTTACTGAGCACCCAGGCAAGGGCAAGGTCAGCCGGTTTCATTGAAAGCTCTTTACAGAGGTTCTCATAGCGTTCAAGCTGAGGTTTAAGTTTTTCGACAGAGCTTTGAAGAGCAGGCCTTGAACGTCTTCCTGAATTGGGCTTATCAAGAACGCCGCAGAGAATTCCACCACCCAAAGGGCTCCAAGGAATAATTCCAACTCCCATAGCTTTGCATGCAGGAATAACTTCAAGTTCTATATGCCTGTTTCTTAAGCTATATATACTCTGCTCAGAAACAAGTCCAAGGAAGTTTCTTTTCTGAGCCATATAATTTGCCTCTACGATATTCCATGCAGCAAAGTTGCTGCTGCCTACATAGATCACTTTTCCCTGCTCTACTAGCTGTTCCATTGCCTGCCAGACTTCGTCCCAGGGAGTATCGCGATCTATATGGTGCATCTGATAAAGGTCAATATGATCGGTCTGAAGTCTTTTAAGGCTACTTTCGCAGGCTTTCCTAATATGGTAAGCCGAAAGCTTTTCTTCATTAGGCCAGTCGCCCATATTGCCATATACCTTTGTAGCAAGGACAATCTTATCGCGCCTTAAGCCACCTTGAGAAAGCCATCTTCCGATTATCTCCTCTGTAAAGCCCTTGTGTTTATCGGCGCCATAAACATTGGCTGTATCAAAAAAGTTAATTCCCAGATCAAGAGCTTTATCCATTATGCGAAAGCTGTCTTCGACAGGTGTATAAGTGCCAAAGTTCATTGTTCCCAGGCAAAGTCTACTTACTTTAAGTCCACTTCGCCCCAAGTGAGTATATTCCATCTTCTCCTCACAATTTTATTAAAAAACAATAAATGACCAGATTTTTCAATGTCCTTTAAAATCAGGTTTTCTTTTCTCCAAAAAAGCTTTTATTCCTTCTCTATAATCACCAGTTTTTCCTGCCAGGTGCTGCAGTTTAGCCTCAAGTTCAAGCTGCTCATCCAGAGTATTTGAGAATGAAAGGTTAAGTGCCCTTTTAATATAAGCCAAAGCTTTTGTTGGCATAAGAGAGAGTTTCTTTACAATTTCAAGAGCAAATGTTTCAAGGCTCTTTGGGTCAACTGCCATATAAATGAGTCCCATCTGCACGGCCATATCGGCAGAAATTTTTTCTGCCATCATCATAAGAGCCGAAGACTTCTGCAGACCAATAAGTCTTGGAAGGAAATACGTTCCCCCGCTATCGGGTATAAGACCAATCTGAGAGAATGACTCTACAAAGCTAGCATCAGTTGAAGCCAGGACAATATCGCAAGAAAAAGCGATGTTAGCAGCGGCACCTGCAGCGATTCCATTTACCATACAGACGACAGGCTTTTCGATCTGCCGGATAGTTTTTATAATAGGGTTATATGTATTTCTAACAATTACGGCAGGGTCAGCCTTTTCCATCTCAAGACTAAGTATCTCCTTGAGGTCCTGGCCGGCAGAAAAAGCACGTCCTTCGGCACTTAAAAAAACTGTTCGTATATTATCATTAAGTGAAGCATACTGCAGTGCTTCTAAAAGTTCAAGTCGCATTTCTGTATTAAAACTATTTAGTACTTCAGGCCGGTTTAAGGAAATCCTCAAAATATTTTCATTTATGATTGTGCAAATAAGAAACTTGTAATCCATATAGATACTCTTCAGGATTAGGACAAAAAAGTATATTTTAAATAATATTACTAATTCTAAAAGAAATACCAATCCTTTAATATCAAAAAAGCTCTTAAGAAGTAAGAAGTTCTTAATAAGATAAACTTTTAATATCAAAAGCTCTTAAAGTGCTCAAATAATTGCAGGCAGTTTTTGCAATAATAAAATGATTTACAAGCTGTTGAACCAAACCTGCTCTTTAGTTCTGTGTGAGAAGAACCGCAGAAGGGACATTCCACAGCCTCAAGTGATATTGGAATGCAAGTTTCCCTATTAAGCTCTTTTGGCGGGGCAATGCCATAGTTTTTTAATTTCTCTTTTGCCTCCTGAGTCATAAAATCGGTTGTCCATGCTGGAGAGTAGTTAATTTTAACGACGACAGAGTAATAATTTTCAGATTTTAGTCTAGATACAATTTCACTTTTAATTGCATGCATAGCAGGGCATCCTGAATAAGTAGGAGTAATAGATACTTCCAGAATTCCATTGTTCAGTTCAACTTCTTTAATAATGCCCAGTTCAACAATATTTATCACTGGAATTTCAGGATCTTTTATTTCAGAGAGGATCTGATATATTCTTTTTTTAGTTTCTTTTGTGAGGCTCATAAGTACATTCTTTACCATTTTGCCCCCGGAAAAGATCTTGCAAGTATCTGCATCTCAGAGAGTAAATGGCCGAGATATTCTGTATGTAGTCCCTTTCGGCTTCCGCGCGAAAAATAGAGATCTTCCTCAGGCATAATAGCGATTGTTGCGTTTGAAAGAATTTCGGAGATACGCTCATGCCACTGAGGTTTTACTTTTGTAAGATCCGGGATAATTTTTTCCTCCAGGAGTATAAGATGGTTTTCTTCCACAGAAAACAATTCGCCAGTATACATCCACAATTCATCAAATGCAGCCTGCAGTCTTGAATGACTTTCGTGTGTACCATCGCCAAGCCTGTATACCCATTCAATAGAATGGCGCTGGTGGTAGACGACCTCCTTATATAATTTTGAAGCAATAGAGGCAAGTTCTTTATTTGTGCTTTTAGAAAGTTCGCCATAAAGGAAATATCCAAATGTATCAAAAAGAAATTGTCTTGCTATTGTAAAGGCAAAGTCGCCATTTGGGAGTTCAAGCATCTGGAGGTTCTTGAATTCTACGGCTTCTCTAAAGAATGCAAGGTCATCTTCGGTTCTCCCTTTACACTCAATTTGTCCTGCAAACTGAAGCAGAGCTGAAGCTCCGCCAATGCAGTCAAGTGCAATGTTTGTAAGGGCAATGTCTTCTTCTAAAATAGGGCCATGCCCACACCATTCTGAGAGCCTGTGACCAAGTATAAGAAGATCATCTCCGATGCAGAGTAAATAGTCGAATAAGGAATTATTAACAGATCTGTTATGGTGAACTTCAGACATTTCTTACTCCTTTAGGGACCTTATAGAACTGGGGGTGCCTGTAGATCTTACTATCTGCAGGGTCAAAGAATGGGCCCTTGTCATCAGGAGTAGTAGAAGTGATCATCACAGATGGAACGACCCAGATATTAAAGACAGGTCCACGTCTTGCATAAACGTCTCTTGCATTCTGAAGAGCCATTTCTGCATCAGAAGCATGCAGGCTTCCGGCGTGTGTATGAGGGCCACCTTGTTCCTGCTGTAGGAATACCTCCCAAAGCTCTAGCTGACTGTCAAAGAAGTCCTGATTCTCCATTATTTTTCTTATCTTCCTCCAGAAAAATTAATCAAGCAAGGTTATCAATTTGTTTTTTAGATGCATAGGCTTCAGAAGCAAGTCTAACCCATCTACCGTTTTCATGGGCTTGTTTTCTAGCCTTAAGTCTTTCTTTATTGCATGGTCCTTTACCGCTAATTACCTCATAAAACTCCTGCCAGTTTAGCGGGCTATAATCCCAATGACCGGTCTGTTCGTTAAAGACAATTTGGGGATCAGGCAGCTTGATGTTAATAGCTTTTGCCTGAGGGACAGTAAGGTCAATAAATCTCTGCCTTAGTTCGTCATTACCTTTTAATTTAATTCTCCATTTCATAAGTTCAGCGCTATTAGGTGAATCACTATCAGGAGGGCCGAACATCATTAGCGTAGGGAACCACCAGCGATTAACAGCATCCTGAGCCATCTCCTTTTGTTTAGGTGTTCCTTCAGCAAGAGTAGCAATTATTTCATAGCCCTGTTTTTTATGAAAGCTCTCTTCTTTACATATTCTCAGGTTAGCCCTTGCATATGGGCCATAGGAGCATTTGGCAAGCATAGTCTGATTAACAATAGCAGCTCCATCGACGAACCAGCCAATAACACCAATGTCAGCCCAGCTCAAAGCAGGATAATTAAATATACTCGAGTATTTAGCAGTTCCGCACAGAAGCTGATCAATAAGATGGTGGCGTTCAACGCCAAGAGTTTCAGCGGCACTATAAAGGTAAAGTCCATGACCAGCTTCGTCCTGAACCTTAGCAAGCAGTGCCATTTTTCTTCGAAGACTAGGAGCTCTTGTGATCCAATTTCCTTCAGGGAGCATACCTACAATTTCAGAATGAGCATGTTGTGAGATCATACGGATTAACTGTTTTCTATAGCGATCAGGCATCCACTGCTTGGGTTCTATTACTTGGCCGGATTCTATACGTTCTTCAAATTCTTTTAATCTTAAGACTTCATCCATAGGTATTCTCTTAAATTTCCCTCTTCAAAAAAAAATGAAGAGATATTGTGCCCTGTTTTTTTAATCTATGGAAAAGACGTGTTAAAGGCAAGGAATGGAGTAATGAGCTAAATCTAAGCAAGCTAAATATAACAAGTATGTAAAAATTCCAACCAGGTGCAATCAGATATATTTAACCCATGAGTTATTTTTTTTCGAAGTGCTGATAATCCTTCGTGCTTTTCCAGGTGCCGCCCCACTTCCAGCCTCGTTTTTTAAAGGCTTTTACGACAAATGATGATTCAGTTAACGTTCCTGGAATAGAAGGGTTATAGTGAGCATTTTCCGGGGAGACCTTTCCCCTTTTGAACTGTGGATTTAGAAGCGGGTTGATATCTATGCCTCTGCCGAGTGCATGGGAAGATAATATTTTAGTCCCTTTTACAGACCTGTAGTTAAAACACGAAGAATTATTATCAAGCATAGAAAGGGAATCCAGCCAATGATATTTTACTATAGGGATCACTTTTGCAATTGGATATTTACTCATCTTAATTTCCTCAAATATTGATTTTACTTCATAAGAAAGATCCTTTGCTAAAAGCAATTGTCCCTTATGGAGCTTACTGTCCATCGAGTAATATTCTACATCAATAAGCTCAAGGTTACTTTTAAGCTTTTGTGGAATTACTATTCCCTTTAGAGCTTCATCTAAAGACATATTGCAGTCAGTAATAATATTGCCATTGTCTATTTTACTTAAGCCAGCTTTAGGATCGGTAGAAAGACTGCCTGCAAATAGAATATGAAGGCATACAAAATATGTAATGAAATGATATAGATTCACTTAGCTTTAGTCACACCCAAAGAAAATTATTTAATCTATTAAGATTACTAAGATAAATTACAAAAAAATAAGGAAAGATATCCCCAAAGGTAAAGATTGTATCCTTGATTGTATTAAAAGAAATCTCTTATTATTTAAGTAAGATAAGGATGGAACCCAATTTTCAGATGTAACATATACAAATATTCTTTTCGAAATCGAGATTTATCTCAATAGAGGTTTATCTCAATATAAGACAAGGTTATTTTCGGAAATCCCCTTTATGATCCTTGCTTTCGGACTTGATGGGCAAAGATATTACAACATCACTTCAAAAAAAAGGAGGACCTTATGCTTTGGACTATATTTGTCATTCTTCTAGTTTTATGGTTTTTAGGCTTAGTTAGCGGGTATACACTGGGTGGTTTTATACATATTCTGCTTGTAATAGCCGTTGTCGCTTTACTAATAAGACTAATATCGGGCAGAAGTGTACTTTAGCTTAAGTAATTCTTTAATAGGTATAAATGAAGAAGAAAAGAAGGGGGAAACTTATTGACAATCTAAAACCAATTACATAAAAGAATATGTATTCAGCTATCAGTCTTTATAATGCTCAGAAATGCTCAAACAGAAAGCTGGCCGATAGCTGGAGACATATTAAAAGTGAAAATAAAGATATGGATCCAATAGCCAAAATTATAGCTAAGATCGGAAAAACTACATTCATAATTCTGATAATATTAGTTGTTCTGTTAGTTGCTCTCAGAATTGCTTTACCTTATATAGCAAAAAGCCACATAAATAAAATGCTTGCAAATACACCAGGTTACCGTGGGCACGTTGAAGATGTTGATATTTCTCTTTTGCGTGGAGCATATGCACTTAACGATATTGTGATAAAGAAAGCCACGGGGAAAATACCAGTTCCCTTTTTTGAAGCCGACCGCCTGGAACTCTCACTTCAGTGGTCAGAACTATTTCATGGTGCAATTGTAGGGAAGATATTTTTAGATCATCCCCAGGTAAACTTTGTTCAGGGACCTACGCCAAGGCAGTCACAGACAAAAGTTGACAAAGAGACGTGGCAGGAAGCTGTGCAGAAGCTAATGCCATTAAAGATAAACCGCTTTGAGATAAATGATGGAGAAATACATTTTAGGAATTTCCACAGCGATCCTAAGGTCAACGTTTACATCCAGGAATTAAACCTCGTAGCTACAAATCTTACAAACAGCAGAAAGATATCAAAGACCTTAGCAGCGACCCTTGATGTAACGGGACTTGCGCTGAAATCGGGGAGATTTCACGTAAGAGCTGATATTGACCCATACGAGACAAAGCCAACATTTAAGATGACCCTGGAAATGAAAGGACTTCAATTAGTCTCGCTCAATGATTTTTTAAGAGCGTACGGAAAGTTTGATGTTCACAAGGGCACCTTTTCACTTTACAGTGAAGTTGCTGCTTCAAAGGGAAAGTTTGATGGATATGCAAAGCCATTATTAAAGGATGTTGAAGTTGTAAAATGGAAAGAAGATATAAAGAAACCATTTTTTAAGTTTTTATGGAAAACTGTTGTTGGAGCGGTTAAAGATATATTTACAAATGCACCAAAGGATCAGGTAGCTACAAGGATACCAATTAGTGGAAGGCTTGACAATCCAGATATAGGCATATGGACTACAATATGGGAGTTAATTAAGAATGCTTTCATTCAGGCTTTGATGCCTGGACTAGACAAGACAGTGAATCTTAAAACAGCTTCATCCAATAATAAAGATAAATAAAGCAATAGTACTTTATAAAAAAGCGTTTAGTAAAGTTGGCTTAACAAAACAAACCTATTGTCAGATAAAAAAATTTTCAGATAAACCGATTTCAGATAAAC
>JAUZPB010000329.1 GCA_030706145.1 Bacteroidota bacterium | reverse complement strand
TGTACTCAATAAGTTTACAGGCTCTTCGGTTGTTGTTCTTCCGGGAAACCATGATTTTATTGAAGAGAGCCCCGAATCTTTATGGAAAGTCTTCCGCGAGAAGATGAGCGAGCATATTCTTCTTCTTCTTGATAAAAAAGAACCTGTTAAAGCAAAAATAAATGATGTGCCCGTCGTGTTTTATCCAGGCCCCTGCCGCACTAAACATAGCTCCGAGAATATGATCTCTTGGGTAAAAGAGGTTGAAAAAAATAAAAGTGCAATCCACATTGGAGTAGCTCATGGAAGCGTCGAGGGGCTATCCCCAGATATGGAACAGAATTATTTCCCTATGACTATAAAAGAAATGAAGGAAAGCGGCACAGATTTTTGGCTTCTGGGGCATACTCACATCCGCTATCCGGAAAAAAATGGGACAATTAACCCTCTGTTTTTTATGCCCTCTACTCCCTGCCCCGATGGATTTGACTGCTTTCATGAGGGCTACGCATGGATAATTGATGTAAATGACGATAAGTCACTTAGCTATGAATCTGTAAAAACTGGACACTTCGTTTTTAAGAGCTGGGAAAAAGAGATATTTTCAGGCGATGATCTTGATAAATTAAAGGAAGAAGTTTTAAGAACACTGGATAAAGATTCTGTACTAATGAAGCTTAAACTTACAGGTAAGCTTAACCAAAATGAATTTGATCTTCTTTATTCATTTCGTAAAGAAGTTGCCGGAATGCTTGCTTATGCTGAAGTAGACATAAGCTCTGTTACATTAAAGATCGACCAGGAGTATATTGAGAAAAGCTTTACCAGGGATTCCCTTCCATATAGACTGCTCTCCAGACTTGCTGAGAAGACCGAAAACCAGACTGCTCTTCAGCTTGCATTTGATCTGATCGGGGAATCAAAAGGATGATAATTAAATCTATTAAACTTGCACCTTTTGCAGGAAGCGCCTTCAAAGAATATAGATTCAACGATGGACTCAATGTTCTTTTAGGACCAAATGAATCGGGCAAAAGTACTTTTGTAAATGCACTTAAAACACTTCTTTTTGTAAACACGGACCTTTCAGCTGCTAAGTTCAAAACATTTATGACTGACTTTATGCCTATTGGCGGAGGTGATACGATAAATGTTTCGGCTGAACTTTTTTATAATAATACTCTCTATAAACTGGAGAAATACTGGGGAGCAACAAAAAGTACAAAGCTTACTTTAGATTCCGGACAGGTCTACACATCTGTTAATGATATTGCTTCAACAATGAGCTTTATTCTTGGCTTAAACCAGGGGACTTATGAAAATGTACTCATAATCCGCCAGTCATCTCTTGCAGAAACAATCAAAGCAATTGAATCTGAGGCACAGGCCTCTGAATCTATTCAACAAATACTCAGAAATTCCAAATTCAAGATGGACGGCGTCTCGGTCCCAAAACTTAAAAAAGCAGTAGATACAAAACTCTCTGAATACTTTGACCACTGGGATATTGCCTCAAATAGTCCTGAGGGTATGCGCGATATTGATAATGAGTGGAAAGTAAGAGTTGGACAGGTTTTATCTTCTTATTACAAATACAGGAAGACAGAAAGAGCTTTCAGGAAAGCCGGTGAATATGAACTTCAGCTAGACGAGTTTATAAAGAAGATCGAGTGCTTTTCAACTGAACTAAAGCGTCTTGAAGACTATATTGAAAAATACAGGCAGGTCTACCAGGATATAAGTAAAAGAAAGAACCTGGAACTGCAAAAGGAAATTGTAAGCCGGAAGATCTCTGAGCTAATGGAGGTACAGAAGGTATGGCCTAAGTATGAGACCGAGAAGGAATATCTGTCAAGAGAAATTACAGAACTGAACCTTCAGCTTTCAAAGCTTCAGGAAGAGGAAAAAAATGCAGAAAAATTTGAATCGCAAAGATCAATCAGAGAAAAATATAATAAGGCTCATCCAGTCTATAATGACTACCTGACAGAAAAAATTAAGCTCAATGATCTTCAGAAAGTAACAAAACAGGACCTTGAAGAACTTTCAAAAGCTTCAAAACAGTTTAATGAATACCGCATTAAGTTTGAAGCGCAGAAACTTAAGCTTAAGGTCCTGTCTAAAGAAGATATATCATTTAACATAAGCGAGGGCTTTCAAAGCCCCAAAATAGTTGAGCTTAAGAAAGATCAGGACTTTAGTGCAATACTAAGCGGAAGGCTTAGCCTTCAAAGT
>JAUZPB010000328.1 GCA_030706145.1 Bacteroidota bacterium | reverse complement strand
GGTGGCTCAATCTTAAGAAATGCTGTCTATAATTCTTTTATTCAATTTAATCAGAAATCACGATTCCGCAATATTAGACTCTTCTTTGATATTGACCCGCAAAGCATTATCTAGTAGTGCCATGCTTTCATAATTTTGACAAACCATTCTATAGAGTTTCCCCCTTCTTTTTTTCTTCTCTAAGCTTTTTATCACTTATTTTGACGCTCTTCTTGATTTTTTCTTTGTTCTTATTTAATTATTCTATTGACAATCTATAAATAAAAGAGTAATTTTAATCAGAATAAATAGTCTGAATATGACAGTAATATTTTCAAAAAAATGCGAATATGGACTCCAAGCCGTACTTTACCTTGCAGCTAACATGTTTGATGATGTTGTAAGAGTTGATGTAATTGCGCAGGAGCTTAATATCCCTAAGGAATTTATCTCCAAGATACTTCAAAGCCTAAGGGAACACGGTATTATTGACTCCAAAAAGGGAAAAACTGGCGGATTTGCCCTTGCTAAATCTCCCAGCCAAATTAAACTTATTGATATTGTTGAGGCTATCGACGGGTTAAGTATTTTCAACAGTTGCGTCCTGGGCTTTCCTAACTGTAATCCCGATCATCCCTGCCCGGTTCATGATAAATGGGGTAAGCTAAGAACCGAAGCTTATAAAATGCTCAGTGAAGAGACTCTCGATAAGTTCAGAGATAAAACTCTGGATAAAATTAAAAACCTTTAAAAAATAAAACGAGAAGCTTTAGTTAAATTTTTTTATATTAAAATCAGACAAAAAATTCTGAAAATAAAACCATCTCTGGAGACTATAAAATGAGTGAGCTGATAAATAACCGCGAAAAAAGAATGGAACTGTTAAAGTCATTGATACAAAAAATGAATGATCTTAACAGTCTGGATACTGTAAGAGAAGAGATTGCTTCTTTGTTAGAAGAAGTGCCATATGAAGATGTTGTATCAGTTGAACAAGAACTATTTAGTCAGGGAATGGACAAAGATAGAATGCTTGACTTATGTGACTTGCATTCAAGAGCGCTAAATGGTTTGATTAAATCTCCTTTAAAAAAGCAAGAAGCTCCAAGCCATCCTTTATCTATCTTTAAGAAGGAAAATCAGGCCTTAAGAAGAGAAATATCCTTTGCTAAAAAGATTTTTGGTGAAGTTCAGCTTTTAAGCGATGAAGTAAATGCTGGTGATTCATTTGTAAAGCTGCATTCCTTCTTTAACTCTTTAATGGATATAGAAAAGCATTTTTCAAGGAAAGAGAACCTGCTTTTCCCATTCCTTGAAAAATATCAGATCACAGGCCCGTCAACAGTAATGTGGGGCAAGGATGATCAGATTCGTCAAATGTTGAAAAATGCTTTGAGCGTTTTAAGGGATTCCCACGCAGTAACAGCAGGCGAGGGAAAAGCCATAATTGATCTTGTTCTAATGCCGGCTATAATTGCAATCGAAGAGATGAACATTAAAGAAGAGCAGATATTATTTCCAATGTCAATTGATACACTAACTGAAACCGATTGGTACCAGATTTACAAACAAAGCGATGAGATTGGATACTGCCTTATCGCTCCAACAGAAAAATGGCAGCCGGAAGGTATGACCCCCATGATTCCTGAAGACCTGAAGATCGACTCAGCAAAAGTTCATCTCCCAACTGGTACATTTTTACTTAATGAACTTTCAGCTATGATGAATACAATGCCATTTGATTTTACCTTCGTCGATAAAGATGATTTTGTACGCTATTTCTCAAATGGAACAGAAAGGATCTTCCAGAGAAATAGAGCTATTCTTGGAAGAAAAGTTCAATTTTGCCACCCTCCTTCAAGTGTGCATACTGTTGAGAAGATCTTAAGCGATTTCAAAGAAGGCCGTCAGGATAAAGCAGATTTTTGGATCAATATGAAAGGGAAGTTTATTTATATTTCCTATTATGCTGTAAGAGATGAAAACAAAGAATATCTTGGTACACTCGAGGTTACACAGGATCTTACACCCTTAAGACAACTTGAAGGGGAAAGAAGGATCCTCTCTTATGAATAAAAATAGATCTTGATTTAATTATAAACGGTATGCGACCAGAAAAGGATATAGAGAAAATGAATAATGAAGGAAATCTTCTTATAACTCCTGAAACGTTGATAGGTGACCTTCTGGATAAGTATCCTCACCTTGAAGAGGAACTAATAGGAATTGCTCCGGTCT
>JAUZPB010000327.1 GCA_030706145.1 Bacteroidota bacterium | reverse complement strand
TAAGAGAAGCTCCTGACAATGAGTGAAATATTTGACATAAAAGATTACCAACCTTCAAAAAATGAAGGCTTCTTTTTTGATACCAATGTATGGTTGTATATAACTTATCCCGCAGGAGATTACGATAAAGAGCAGCAAACAAGTTACTCTGATTTTATGACTAAAATCCTAAGTAATGGAGCAAAAGTTTTTATAACTCCATCCCTTATATCAGAGTTTTGTAACAGGTATTTAAGAAACGAATTTTATATTTTAAAACAAAGTGATCCTGTTAAATATAAAGATTTTAAAAAGGACTTCCGGCCAGATCAACAATACAAAGAAAGTGTCATTTTTCTTCAGGCTACAATTAAAGCACAATTGTTAAAACTGACAACACTCATGAACTTTGACTGTACGGTTTCAGAGCTTGAGACAATAATAAATAAGTTATACGAGATCGATTTCAACGATACTTATTATAGCCTATTGGCCAAGAAGCATGGATACAAGATAGTTACACATGATTATGATTTTGTTCATTTAGATGTACCCGTCTGTACTTCCAATCCCAATTTACTTAGATTCAAGACCCGTCAGAAAAAAAAGAAGTAATATTCGTTATCCAGCACCGTTCCCTATATTATCCAAAGAATCATCAAAAGAGGAAGGAAACCTTTCATTCTATAGATAATCCTGAAGAATGCTGCTTTAAACTTACCTTTGAGGAATTAATCAGCCGTGACAAGAATAGAATCTCAGATCCCTGTTGAACTTTTTAACCGGGAGTGCCATGAAGACGAGCTGCTCTGCCTTTCACGCATGATATGCAATAAAAGCAGCTATCAATATGTAATGACAAAAGCATCCAAGAATTACGAAGATATGCCATATTTCATGAAAGCCGAAGGTACCTTGAAAGAAATTGGGCTTTTTTAACCCGTAAATAACTGCTCCGGCTGTGAAAAAGAAGCCTCCCAGAAAGAACCATACTAAAGCTGCAGCCGGCATTGATGAAAAGATCTGCTTTAATGCTGCTAAAGATATCCATCCCATAAAAAGGTAAAGACCTGTAGAGATCCAGCGGGGAGTTTTGGTTGTCCATAACTTTAAGGAAATCCCTAAAATCGCAATTGACCAGGATATTGTTAATAATCCGGTCCTCCAGAATCCACTGAAAAAATGAAGACAAATGGGTGTGTATGTGCCCGCAATCAAAAGAAAGATTGCGGAATGATCCATCTTTCGCAGATAAGCGGTTACTTGCGGCTTTGATTTAATAAGATGATAAGCTGCGCTTGAGGAGAACATTACTGTAAGGCTTATTCCATAGATCAGAAGTGCGATCTCTTTTACTATATCGTTATTGAATTTCAAAAGGAAAAACAAGCCTATAAACGAAACTATGGCTGCTGCCAGGTGCGATAATCCGCTGAATGGTTCACGTAATTTATTGAGCATTAGATCTCTTCAGGAATATTATTAGGTGGCAATGATAAGCCCCTTTTTGCTTAATGTCAAGCGGCATAATTCTCAAAACTCTATGATCATTGAGAAATTTTATTACAAGGGGCTTACTATTTTTAATATTAGTACCGTTATAATTTAACCTTATTCTATCTTCTTGCCAGGCATTTCCCGTCCGTTCTGAAAGAGGATCATGCCTGTGATCTTCCCTTCACGTCTTTGAAAACCTATCTGTGCATCGACAACCTTCAGGAAAAATTTATCATGTGTTAAAGCAAACATCTCAAACTGCGGCTGCCCGGTTGCCTGGCCGAATATTTGTGTGCCATTTGTTGTAACAGTAATAATGAATTGCGGGGCAAGCTGGTATTTACCAGCATATTCCTTAAGCTCATCTTCATTTAATTTTATTCCGGCAGGCTGAACTGCTGCAACACCCATCTCTTTAAGTTTCTCTACGGCATTTGTATTGCCTGGATTAAGCTCGAGAGACTTTTTATAGTTCACGACTGCTTCATCTTTTAATCCCTTCTTTAGCAGTGCCTCGCCATAGCTGTCATATACATTAGAAGATTTGGGAAATTCTTCTGTATTTAGTTTGAATATTTCTATTGCCTGGTCAACTTTGTTGGCTGAAAGAAGATTATATCCGAGTCTATTAATTTCTCCTTCAGAATAAGCATATTCATTTTTCTTGACCTTAAGATCCCTGAATTTTTTTATGGCGCTTTCTGTTCCTTCCTGCTCAAGTGTCTTCCACATGATCTGTACAAGTGATTTCTGCACAGTTGTAT
>JAUZPB010000326.1 GCA_030706145.1 Bacteroidota bacterium | reverse complement strand
TTTCAAGTACCTGTTTTATGATCTTTGCACTTTCCCTTAACTCGTCGATTCTTACAAAGTATCTTGCAAGGCAGTCACCTTCAGTATAGACCGGGACTTTAAAGTCAATTTCATTATAGAAAAGATAAGGGTTAGCCCGTCTTACATCATATTCAACACCCGAGCCTCGCAAAGTAGGACCGGTTACACCCAAACTAATAGCCTCTTCTTTTGAAAGGATGCCAATTCCTTCAAGTCTGTCAACAAATATTCTATTTGTATTAAGCATCTTTTCAAATTCATCTACTGCAGTATCAAAGTTTTCAATAAATGTCTTAATAAGAGCAACAGCCTGATCACTAACATCGGCAGCAACACCACCAATACGTGTATAGCTTGTAGTAAATCTTGCTCCTGCAACCATATCATAAAATTCCTGAATCTTTTCCCTCTCACGGAATGCCCATAGAAGGATCGTAAGGGCACCAACATCCATAGCAAAAGATCCAATTGCAATAAGATGTCCGGCGATGCGTGAAAGCTCAGACATAAGCATACGTATATACTGAGCACGTTTTGGGGCTTCAATTCCCATTAGTTTTTCGACTGCCAGTACATAACCGACATTATTGCACATAGTAGATGTATAATCGAGGCGGTCTGTATGAGGAATAAATTCCATAAAGGACATGTTTTCAGCCATCTTCTCATATCCTCTGTGCAAATAACCAAGCTCAGGAACGGCAGCCATAATGGTTTCGCCATCAAGTCTTAATAGAACCCTTAGAACGCCATGGGTTGCAGGGTGCTGAGGTCCCATATTCAGGATCATCTCATTTTCAAGAGCATCTTCAATTGTAATATCGGTATCTGCAAGCAGGGCTTGCAGAATCTGAGAATTTGTTTCGTCTTTTATTATTCTATCCATGCGATTTATTTCTTAGGTAAAGTAAGTGAACCTGGAATACCCAACAGTGGGAATTCTTTTCTCAAAGGGTAATATTCAAATTCTTCTGGCATATAAACTCTTCTTAAGTCAGGATGATTTATGAATTTTATGCCATACATGTCAAAAGTCTCTCTTTCGTACCAGTTAGCAGAAAGCCAAACAGAAGTCACACTTTCAATGCTCTCTTCTTCAATATCAACCTTTAATCTAAGGCGAAACTTGTTTTTTAGAGAATACAAATGGTAGACTATTGTAAACCTGTTTTTTCTTTTGGCCCAATCTATAGCTGTAATATCTCTGCATACATCGAAACTGAGACCGGTATCTTCCTTTAAGAATTTACATATCGCAGTAATTTTACTGCCAGGGACATTGATCGACAAGTCCCCTCTAAATTCTGAGACAGAGAGCACAGCATTCTCAAAAGAGCCGTTCAGCTTTTCAATAATAATTTCTTTCAATTCCATAAGTGCTTAATTTTTTGTTGTATCAATCTTAAGTAAAGGTTTGTCCTGGAAATCACGTCCTCTTGTACTGCCAATTATTTTCTGTATCTCCATAATGGCATTTAAGAGGTTCTCAGGACGCGGCGGGCAGCCGGCTGTATATACATCAACGGGCAAGAATTGGTCTATTCCCTGTACTACTGAATAAGAGCGGTACATACCGCCAGAAGATGTACAGGCACCCATGGCGATAACCCATTTAGGATCTGGCATCTGATCATAGATCTTGCGGACTACTTTTGCCATTTTATATGTAACTGTCCCAGCTACTATCATAAGGTCGCATTGCCTTGGTGAAAATCTCATTACTTCAGAACCGAACCTTGCTATATCATATTTCGGATCAGCTGTTGCCATCATTTCTATTGCGCAGCATGAAATTCCCATTGGCATAGGCCATACGGAATTCTTCCTTGCCCACGCAATAACAGCGTCAATTGTTGTAGTTATAAAACCATCTGAATTTAATTTTGCTTCTAATCCCATTTCAATCCGCCTTTCTTGTACACATATAAATATCCGAGTTCAAGAACTATAAGAAAGATCAACATTGGAATAAAAGCATTAATTCCTTGTTCACCAAACAATTTTTTAAACTGAACACCCCATGGGTAAATGAATATAACTTCAATATCAAAAATGATAAAAAGCATTGCGACCAAATAATATTTAATCGAGACCCTTTCTTTTGTAGTTCCAACGGGTTTCATACCGCTTTCATAAGTAGAAAGCTTTTCAGGATTTGGCCTTTGCGGTCCAAATAACTTGGATGAAAAAATAACAGCAATACTGAAAACAACAGAAACTGCTAT
>JAUZPB010000325.1 GCA_030706145.1 Bacteroidota bacterium | reverse complement strand
GGAGCTAAAGTCTTTAAGAAGCTTAGGTAAATTACTGCCCAAATTCTCAGGCGACTTATGAAAACATGCATGGTGTAAATTATCCAAAAGCCGGTTATATTGTATATCTATATAAAAAACGATGAAATAAATGTAGGAAATACTAATGTTCAGAGAAATGAGAAAAAAAGAAAGAGAAATGTCAAAGGAAGACACTGTAAATCTGTTAAAAAGAGCGGAATTTGGGGTGCTTTCAACAATTAGTGAAGATAATACTCCATATGGGATTCCATTAAGCTTTGCTTATCTGGATGAAACAATATATTTCCACTGCGCTCCTGAAGGACATAAATTAGAAAATATTACAAATAACAGTAACATTTGCTTTACAGTGGTTGATTCTGTTGAATTGCTGCCGGCATCTTTTGCAACCAAGTATAAATCCGCTGTAGTTTTTGGAAAGATTTCTGTCATTGAAAATGCAGATGAAAAAAGAAAAGGAATTATGGCTATACTTAATAAGTATAGTGCTGAACATTATGAGTTAGGAGTAAAGTACATTAACAGCGCTTTTGACAAAATGAAAGTTCTAAAAATAGAGATAAGCAGAATGACTGGGAAAGCCAGGTTGTAAAAATCTAAATGCTTTATTTATATTTGCCTAAATAACCATCTGAGAAAAGAATATGTCAATACAAGCTCAACTTATACAGTCAATGATCCAATACTATAGTGGCGACCCAATGCGTATTCATCATTTTCTGAAAGTATATGGTTTTGCCAAAACAATTGGCGAACTGGAAGGCTTAGATGATGAAACGCAGTTTATTTTAGAGATCGCATCTATCATCCATGATATTGGAATTAAAGTAAGTGAAGAAAAATATGGAAGCAGCAATGGTAAATATCAGGAAAAAGAAGGTCCGGCCATTGCAAAACCAATACTTCAGTCACTTGGCTTTTCTACTCCCGTTATTGAGAGGGTTTGCTACTTAATCGGACACCATCACTCATATAATGATATAGACGGAATAGATTTTCAGATCCTTGTAGAAGCAGATTTTCTTGTAAATATTTACGAAGAGCATATCGCAGTTTCATCCATTCCTAAAGTAGAGAAAAACATATTTAAGACAGCGGCGGGAACACAGTTCCTGAAGCAGACTTATGCCAGTTAAACAATTCTCAGGAAAGAATAAAATACTTATTTCCGCCTCTTTTTCCCCTGTGTTGTTTTCAGGATTTTTTTCACCTTTTGAATAAAAAATTAGCCTGATTAAAGTATATTTGTAAAATGAATTTAAATGTTAATTTTTTCAGTAGGATGAAATTATGATAAACTCGTTAACTATAAATAAAGCCGCCTTAAAAACAAAAAGCATGTATACTGCAGCTGCCATTTTTGCTGCCGTAGCTTTGCCGCAGCTGCTTCATGTTGTAGGTTCTGCAGTTGGATTAGGCCCCATTTTAGGTGAAGTATTTTTACCTATGCACCTGCCTGTTCTTCTTGCAGGTTTGGTTGCAGGTCCTGCTGTGGGCATTTTAGCAGGTATAATAAGCCCATTGATAAGTTTTGCACTGACAGGCATGCCTAAAGAAACTATGCTGCCATTTATTATGGTTGAACTTGCCGGTTATGGATTTTCAGCTGGAATATTAAGCAAGACAGAAGTGCCATCTTTCTTTAAGCTTTTTATTGCGCAGATATCCGGACGCATATTAAGATTTGCTGCAATAGTTTTTGCTATCTATATATTAGGCAATCAGACAGTAACAATTGCTAAAAGCTGGAGCTTTATTGTAAATGGCCTTCCGGGTATACTTCTTCAGTGGGCACTGCTGCCAGTCTTTGTTTCTATAATAAATAAAAGAAAAGGATATAATGACTGATATAGATAAAGCAAAAAATTTGCTGCTAAGCAATAATTTCACATGCGTACTTTGCAAAGATGATAATGTTCATAGCAGTGCACAGCGCGGTGTTTCTCCTATGGTTGAATTTATAAATTCGGGACTGGACCTAAATGGCTTTTCAGCAGCAGATAAAATTGTTGGAAAAGCATTGGCTATGCTCTTTGCAATGTCCAAAGTAAAAGAAGTGTATGCCGTTATTATGAGCGAACGTGCAATAGAGATCTTTGAAAAGTATAATATTCAATACTCCTATAAGACACTTGTTAAAGCCATAATCAACCGCGAAGGAACCGGCCCCTGCCCCATGGAAGCTACAGTCAAAGATATTGATGACCTGTCAGAGGCTTTTAGCGCAATTAAGAACAAATTAGATTTTCTAAGATCAAAAAGCCAAGGAAACGC
>JAUZPB010000324.1 GCA_030706145.1 Bacteroidota bacterium | reverse complement strand
AATTAACTATTACCCTCCAAGAGGGGATAATAAAGAAGGCTGGGATAATATAGATATTTTTGGCTGGATGGGATATCCAATGCAGCTTAAGATCGATTTCCTCTGCCGCGATTCTATTTTAGCTGCTCCAATTGTCCTTGATCTTGTATTGCTGATGGATCTTGCATATCGCTGTGGATTTAAGGGCATTCAGGAATGGCTCTCTTTCTATTTTAAGAGCCCGATGCACGCTCAAGGGTGCGTTCCGGAACATGACCTGTTCATACAGCAGATGAAACTTAAGAATACACTAAGGAGCATTATGCACGAGGAATTAGTTACTCACCTGGATGAGACTCTCGCTTAGTATTTATAAATTCAATTAATTCAGTTATATTATACCCCGGATTTTCCCGGGGTATAATAGTTTATAAATTGGATAAAGATAAATGCATGCAATGAGAGTATTGGCCTCATGCCTTTCAAGATCATGGGGCGGTATGGAAATGTTCGTGATCTCGAGTATTAAACTGATGTTAGCAGATGGTTATTCTGTGTGCCTGGCTTGTATTAAAGACAGCCCAATTGAAAGGGAATCTAAGGACTTGCCAATAGATAGGATATTAGTGGATTCACCATCTTTAAATTACAAGAATGTTAATGCATTTATAAAGAATCTAAAATCCAATGACTATGACATTATACACACTCATTATTCAAAGGATCTATGGATAATTGTTCCTGTACTTAAAATGCTTGGGCTTTCTACACCGCTTCTAATGACCAAACACCTTGGTTCTGCAATCAAAAAGAAGGACATTTTACACAGATTTATTTATAAAAGACTTAACCATGCTGTCGCCATCTCAGAAGTTATTAGAAAGAATATACTAGATACAACTGTCATGGATGAGAAGGATGTCTCTGTTGTTTATAACTTTATAGATAACAAGGAATATAGAAATGATAGATCTGAGAAACTCCTTCGTAAAGAATATAAGATTGATGACTCTACAATTGTCCTGGGTATGGTCGGCAGGATAACACCGGCTAAGGGTCACGAAGATGTAATAAATGCAATTAAAGAGCTCGATAAGAATGATCTTAATATAAAAGTATTTGTTATAGGTGGGGCTTCCAGCGATGAAATTGGTTTTGAAGAAAAACTTAAGTCACTTGTAAAAGAATACGGGCTCGATAAATATTTTATATTTACAGGTTTTAGAAGCAATATTGCTGATCTGCTGCCTTCCTTTGATATCTTCTTATTTCCTTCACATGCCGAGGCTTTCGGTCTATCACTTCTTGAAGCTATGTCGGCCGGACTTCCGAATGTTGTCTGTTTTTCTGAAGGTGTAAAGGAAATTGCAATAGAAAACGTTACCAGCCTGACCTATGATAAAGACGATTATAAAACGCTGGCCTCTCAGATCCTGAAACTTATAAATGATAAAGATCTGCAGGCTAAGCTTTCTGAAAACTCGGTTAATAGGGCAGGAGACTTTAGTACAGAAGCTTACCAGGAAGAAATTTCTAAGCTATATGCAAGCTTACTCTGAGCAGGCTAACAAAAAAAACTGACAAAGATAAAGCAAACGAAGTTTAAGCAAACGAAGTTAAGCTTAACTAACCAATAAGTCGAATTTTCAACTGGACATTCTTATCTTTTTAATATCCATCTTATTTCTAATTACTTTATAATTCAGCTTCTTCTTGCCATAAAGTTCCTTTATGCGAGTTTATTCCCTATTATTATTTTATTAAGATCAGAGTACATCTCCTTTTATGGTGTTTATTTTTTAAGACTAAATGTTATATATTAATGAATATTTTCCAGAGGTCAAAAAGAAAGTATTAAAGAAAGTATTTGAAAAAAGTATCTGATCGGATTTATTATGAAAAGTTTGCTTGGAGATAAACCCGGAGATAAATCAAAAATAAATGAAAGCATCTTATTTGGGCCCATTGTTCAGATCTACATTGCAATAATCATAATCTTCATACTGGATCTATTTATTCCGACAGGATGGGGTGTATGGATTCTATACCTTATACCAATAATTGCTGCATCATGGAATACTAAAAAAGTAACTGTATTTTCTCTCATTGTGTGTATCAGCTGTATCTTCATAATTCTGGATCTCATCTTTGGAGAAAAGGGAATAACTGGCACAATTGCTATTGTTAATCGCCTTACAGGGATTATGGCAATAATTATTGTTTCTTATTTTATTTTCCAGAGGAATAAAACAATATATGATCTGAAGAAGCAGAAGATGCAGCTTCATAATGCAGTAATGTATAATCCTTTACCTATTATGCTTCGTGCTGATGATGGTGAGGTACTT
>JAUZPB010000323.1 GCA_030706145.1 Bacteroidota bacterium | reverse complement strand
TGCATCAATTAAAGTGTTAAAAAAATGCAAGTTCCTGCAGATAGAACAAAAATCTGAATCTCTGTTTTTCCAGCTAAAAAATAGTGAATCGGAACATTTGGATTAAACGCTATTTATTTCAAAAGGATCATTGACCCGCTTTTAAGTACCTGTGATTGAACATTTATCTGATAATAATATCTACCTGATGATGCAGTATTTCCATTCATGTCTTTCCCATCCCATAACGAGGTGGATCCGTCTTTAGCTGATATAGTTCTGATTAGCCTTCCTGCTGAATTATATATATTGATCATTCCCGACTTTTCTCTTAAATCATCCGGAAACTTCACAAAGAAATTCGTTGATGAATTAAATGGATTTGGGTAATTGATTACTGTTAATTCATTGTTTTTCTTTATTTCATTCCTTTGAACAGCTGAAGCCACATTCTCATTACTTAACAAGTGTATATCACAGACAATTACTGTATCAGAATTTGCATATGATAACTTGATAGGTTTTATATCCTGTGTACGGTGAAACATATTAAAATCATCCATCCTTACTGAAAGCTGGTTTATAGTTACAGAATCAGGCGCATAGGCAACTGGATATATTGTGGTTGAATATGTCCCGTCCTGATTAAAAAGCAATGGTAAATGTAATTCAAAATATGTAGCGGATATATCGGTTCTGTAGTGTGTTACAAGTTTGTTATCTTTATCGTAAATATGTCCGGTCATTTTCTTGCCGAGTCCAGCTACATTATTCACAATGCCTATAGAAGGTTTATTCGAAATATAAACCGCGTCTGTAAAGTTTTTGAATTCTCTAAAAACGACTTTGCAGATGGAAAAGCCTGGCAGTGGCCGGCTTACTTTAGAACCTGGGTAATCTCCAAATATGGTGCTGTCGGACCTGAATTCGTTATATGGTGAGTATGTATATAAATAAATTTTGTCCCCTGAGGGATTTATTGACAAAGGGCGGGAAAGACTATCGGCGTTAATGACATAAATAGTACAGCTATCCTTATTAACTCTATATGTAATATTCAGTTTTGCTGAAACATCTCCAACTTTTATAAATACACTATCAATTTTTCTGGAAGGGTACAGATGTATTAATTCAATAGTCCAGTTATTATTTGCATCGAAAACTAGTTCTGAAAACTTGAGATTAGGTGTGTTGTCAATGGGATTCGCCCATGTTATGGATGTAATAATAAAAAGAGGAATAAGAAGTAAAAATTTGAGTTTCATATTATGAGTCCACTTTTGATACAAATAACGCTGTAAAAAAATTCCATTCTCATATTATATAATAGTAACAAAAAACGCAATTACGGAAAAAATAATATAAATATTTTTATCACACTTCAGCTTTTTGTAACCCAAGTATCCGAATATAAAGAACAAGACATTGACTATGGCACCACTAGTGACTACCATATAAATGCCCGTAAAAATGTATAAGTAATCCCGCCTTTTGTATACGCCCTTTTCGATTCTTACTAGTTAGATTAGTATTGTAATTATTCCCTTGTAATGCATGCATAATTGCGTAAAGTAAATTATTGCTTGTTTTACAATAAACCTTAAGGAGAGGCTGGTCTATTAAATATTGAAAACCGCAAAACCAAAACATGAAAATGGTTAGAAAAATAGTAATTCGAATTATTGTACTCACAATAATAATAACATTAAATTTTAGCATAAAGGCACAAGAAATCATGAATATTGCAGAAAATAATAATTCAATTTTCCCGAAAGGAGAGAAGGCTTCATCTGATTACTTCACAGGAACTGCTTGGGTAAATATATTAGTTCCACAAGATGAAACAGGAAATTTTTCGGTTGGTGACGTCATTTTTGAACCAGGCTGCAGAAATAACTGGCATAAACATCCCGCTGGGCAAATACTTTTAGTAACTGAAGGCAAAGGATTCTACCAGGAAAAAGGTAAGCCCGCAAGGATGCTATCAAAAGGTGATGTCGTTGTTATTCCATCTAAAGTTGAACATTGGCATGGCGCAGCTATCGACAGCCGCTTGGCACATATTGCTATTACAAGCAACAGTAAAGAAGGTGCAGTTGAGTGGCTCTCTCCAGTAACTGATGAAGAGTATCAGAAATGTCACTTTGCAGACAGTGTAAAAGATAGTTCAAAGGCACTAGAAGTCAACCTTACAGAGGCGGCAATAAAAAATCATGAGGAATTACTTCCCAATCACAAATCAACACTAATGACAACAGATCCTGAGCTAATTGAAGTATTTGATAACTTTGCCTTTGATGAAGTGATAAGCTATGGCAATTTAGATACAAAGACAAGAGTAATGATGATCTTAGCTTCAACTATAGCAAGTCAGGCTTTAAGCGAATATA
>JAUZPB010000322.1 GCA_030706145.1 Bacteroidota bacterium | reverse complement strand
CCTGCTTTGTTACCTGGTTGTTCTCAAAGACGCTTATCTGAGGAGACATTTCGAGATCAACTATAAATTCACCCTGATCGGTAGCGGGAACAAATGCAGTACCAATAAGTCCTGCAGTAAATAAGGTCATTGTAGCAAAGAACAGAACAATAACACTAACATAGAATATTCTTCTGTGTGATAATCCCCAGTTAAGCACGCTTTCATACAATCTTTTTAATTTATCAAAGCCTGTCTCAAATCCGCGCGAGAACCTTCCCATAAATGTATTTGCACTTATATCCTCAAGTCTGCCGAATTTTGAAAGAAGAAGAGGAGTAAGAGTAAACGAAACAAGAAGGCTCGACATAGTTGAAACAATAAGAGGCAGAGCAAACTGTTTCAGAATATTTCCAATAATTCCGCCTGTTATCATCAAAGGCAGAAATACAATTACAATAACAAGTGTTATTGATATAGCAGTATAAAGTATCTGCTTGGCACCTTCGCGCGCTGCCTCAAGCTTGCTCTTGCCCATTTCAAGAAAGCGGTAGATATTTTCAACCACAACTATTGAGTCATCTACAAGTATACCCACAGCAAGCGACAATGCCATAAGCGACATAAGGTTTAATGTATATCCGAAAAGATACAGGAATATAAATGCGGGCAGCATTGAAAGCGGTACGGCCACCATTACAATTACTGCGCTTCGCATACTATGAAGGAAAAGAAAACTTACAATAGAAACTATAAGTACTGCAAGCATAAGATCTTCAACAACAGAATTTACTGATTCCATTGTAAAAGTTGAATTATCTGTTGCAACTTCAAATCTTAGTTTATCAGATGCATACTCTTTCTCAATTTCCTTGATCTCAGACTTAACCAATCCTGCAACTTCAACTGTATTAGCATCAGATTGTTTCTGGACCTGTATACCAATAGATGAAACATTATTCAAACGGCTTAACTGATCTTCTTCAGCTGTTCCGTCTAATACTTCAGCAACATCGCGCACAAGCACCTTACTGTTATTATTTAAGACGATGACTGCAGTATTTTTAAGTTCTTCGAGTGAAGAATATTTTGCAGAAAGTCTTACTGTATATTGTTTATTTGTCTCTTCAACTTTTCCAGTTGGAAAATCCTGATTTGCTCTTTGAATAGCCATAAGCACCTGCAGGACTGAAAGGTGGTAAGACTTAAGTTTATCGCGGTCTACGTTAACCTTAATTTCCCTTTCTCTTCCGCCGAGCAATGAAACCTGACCTACACCCTTAAGCTTTGAGAGTCTTGGTTTGATCTTATCTTCAGCTATCTTAGTAAATTTTGCAGGTTCCATATCTGCTGTTGCAGCTATCTTCATTATTGGGGAATCGGACATAGAGAACTTGCTTATAACAGGAGACTTTATGCCCGTAGGAAGAGTTGCAATAATAGCATTTATTTTTCTCTGAGCATCCTGCACCGACTGATTCGGGTCGGCAGAGCTTTTTAATTCAATAGTAGTAAATGAAACTCCTTCCTGAGAAACAGATTTCATCTTATCCAGGTTTTCAAGGCTCGAGAGAGCATCCTCTATCTTTTTCGTAACTGAAGACTCAATCTCGCTTGCAGATGCTCCTGGATAAATTGTTGAAACGGTAATAACATTGGTCTCAAATTTCGGAAGCAGATCTATATTAAGCATTTTGAATGTAGCAAAGCCTAACAAGGCAATAGCTGAAAACAAAACAAATACGATCAGTGGCCTTTTTAGTGATAAATCTATCATTATTATACTCTCTTATTTATTGATTGCAACAACATGTGAACCTTCGACCAGGTTGATCTGTCCCGATATTACAACAGTCTCACCTTCATTCAAGCCGCTAATGACTTCGAGGTAATTACCAAAATCCCTTCCGATAGTTACTGCTCTAAGGTGAGCTTCATTATTACTGTTGACAGTAAATATTTTTGCTTCCTTAATACTGTTTATAACAGATTCTCTTGGTATAAGGAGAACATTTTGTCTTGAGGCCAGGTCGAATTCAACAGAAGCAAAAGTTCCTGCCTTAAGCGGATAAGAAGAGTTGTTCTTTATAGAAACTTCAACCGGGTAATTATGTGCCTGGTCGCCTTTACTGCTTACAAAGGTTACTTTGCCAGTATAAGTAACGCCAGGATAAACAGAAGAAGAAGCTGTAACGATCATTCCGTTTTTAATTTTATAGACATCTTTTTCAGAGACGCTAACGACAATTTTCAGCTGAGAGACATCAACGATCCTTGCAATTGATGAACCAGGACCTACAAGAGAGCCAACCTGAACAAGTTTTTCAACTATAGCTCCGCTTTGTGGTGCCGTAAGGTTTGTAAATTCCAATTGCTTCTTTGCCTGTTCGACAGCAAT
>JAUZPB010000321.1 GCA_030706145.1 Bacteroidota bacterium | reverse complement strand
ATATGATGAGTTATAACGTGCCCCGCCATTATTATAATCCTTTCCTTTTTTTATACAATCATCTACAAGTATTGATAAAAACGGAGAAGGAAGTACTTCAGCATAAAGCCTTTCAATAATATTATTGCCTTTTATCTTTATATCAATAAAGTAATGAAGTTGTTTTTTATAAGCCTCTACAAGATCATCAAATGAAGAAAAGTCCTTTAGGTCACCTGTCTTCAGTCCAAGCTGCATTCCTGTCGAAGGATCTACTCCATCATTGAGTGCAAGTTCAAGTATTTTTACAAGATTAAAGTAACCTGTAAGAATATAGCTTTCTTTTCCAAAGGCGCCAGTTTCAACACACCCGCTAGCACCACCCTGCCTTGCATCATGAAGGCTCTTGCCCTGGCGAAGCATCTCCTGAATAATAGCATCGGTATTGAAAAGTGAAGGCTGTCCATAGCCTGTCTTAATTATTTTGATTGCCCTTTTAACCAGCCTGTCCGGATTCTTTTTACTTATCTGCACCATAGAGCTAGGCTGAAGGAGTCTCATCTCCTCGATAACATCCAGTATCAGATATGTAAGGTCATTAGCAGCATCATTGCCCTTTTCATCGACTCCTCCCAGATTAATAAGGCAAAAGTCGGTATAAGTATTACTCTCCTGAGCTGTAACGCCAACCTTTGGCGGGGCTGGCTGGTTGTTGAACTTGCACCAGAAAGCAGATAGAAGTTCTTTTGCCATTTCTTCATTTAGTGTTCCATTTTCCAGCTCTTCTTTGTAAAACGGATATAAATGCTGGTCCAGCCTGCCCGGATTAAATGAGTCCCACGTATTAAGCTCTGTAATTACGCCAAGATGAATAAACCAATAATGCTGAAGAGCTTCCCAAAAATTTCTTGGGGCATATTTAGGTACATGAGAGCATATCTCTGAAATCTTTTCTAATTCAAATTTTCTTTTTGGATCACTTTCGTTTTTTGCAAGCTCACTTGCAGCTTCTGCATATCTTTGGGCAAAACCAATTAGTGCATCTGCTGCAATATTCATAGCCTTAAGCTCTTCGCTTTTTACAAGTGCCTCAGGATCATCTAAAAAGTTAAGATTTTCAAGTGAGCTTTGTATATCGCGCTTAAAATCCAATAGTCCTTTATTATAGATCTTTCCATCTAAGACCGTATGGCCGGGAGCTCTTTGCTCCATAAACTCTGTAAATATGCCAGCTTTGTAAGCACTTATCCACTCTTCGCCGACTGCAGAAAAGATCCTGTCACGGATAGATCTTCCCTTCCAGAATGGAATTATCTTTTCTTTTTGCAGGTCATTAGTCTTTTCGTCGACCTTAAATGAGACTTTAGCGCGGGAGTCAAGTATATGGAAATCCTCAAGACTATGCGTGCAGAGTTCAGGATATGTCGGAGTCTCTTTAGCAGCGGGGCCTCTTTCACCTACTATCAGTTCATCTTCATTAATGCATATTTTTTTATTTTGCAGCAGATAACTAAAAGCCAAAGCTCTTGCAACCGGGACAGAATTCCTTTCTGCCTGCCCTTGCTTATAGAACTCGGTTAAAAGAAGTGCTCTTTCAAGAGATATTTTAGGAACGGCACACAGTGTTTGCTCGCGCAGCTTCTTAATCCTCTCGTTCATATTTTTATATCCTTTTTCATATTCCTGTTATTTCCAAAAGGCTTATCATTTTAAAAAGCTTATCTTTTTTCAAAGACTTATGCTTTTTACAAGCTTATACTTTTTCAAAGGCTTATATCTTTTATATTCTTTACCCTCTGATTTTTACCTGAAGGCCATGGCTTCGGAATTTTCTGCATGCCTCATCCAGAGTTTCATCTTTTTGTGAAGAAAAGCAGCCCAGATCATATCCTAGCCCCAGTCTTTTATATTTGCTTGTTGCTATTTCATTAAAAGGTAAAAGAGTAACATCTTTAATATTAAGATCAGAAATAAGCTCTATTGCTGCTTCAAGATTCTTTTGTGTATCGGTAATTTCCGGAATAAGCGGAATTCTAATATTTATATTGCAGGATAAGTCACAAAGCTTCTTTAGGTTTTCGTGGATCAGCTTATTAGATACTCCTGTATATTTTATATGGTCATCGTCGTCAATTATTTTAAGGTCGAAAAGAAAAAGGTCAGTATATTCTGATACTTTTAATAAGTTTTCATATGGAGCAAATCCGCATGTATCGATGGCTGTATGAATATCCTTTTGTTTGCACAGTTTAAGAAGTTCAAGAAGAAACTGACTCTGCATAAGAGGTTCTCCGCCAGAGAAAGTAACTCCCCCGCCTGATTCCTCGTAAAACAAATAGTCCTTTAATATTTCTTTCATCAGATGAGAAGAACTTACATTAAAGCCGACCTGATCAGGATCAGAATTAAATGAAAAAAGGTGCTTGTATAAGGGGGCAGACATCTTTTCCGGCTCAAGCTTTT
>JAUZPB010000320.1 GCA_030706145.1 Bacteroidota bacterium | reverse complement strand
ATTTAATTCTATCTGTATGGTTTTTGTCTCTATAGAAGCTCCGAAATCTCTGGCTATTTCTCAGGTGATTTCAAAACAGTAAGTTCATTTCTTTTGAGTTTATTTCTATTTGCTAAAACTTGATTTTTATAAAAAAAAGTATAAGTTTAGACTTGAATTATTTTTATGTTAAGTTTTGCGCTAATTTCTTTGTGCTGAATTTTGATATAATTAGCTATTATTGTGCTGTTCTTTTGATAATTTATTCAGTTTTATTTATTTCACTTTTTCTGCTATAAATACATAAACTGTAATGAAAAATAAACACCTGAGTACTGTTGCTCTAATAATGGTCATTGTATTGATCTTTATTATTGATGCCCTTGTATTAAAAAGCCATTCAGCCTGGTTACTCTACCTTTTTTTACTTATCATTGCCGCATGGAACATCCCAATTTTTGATGTCTATATTTTAAGTATAATATGTTCTGGTCTTATACTATGGGATTTTTTCGGCACCAATTACGGACATTCAAATCTTGGGGTATTCAACAGCCTTCTGGTAATTGCAGTACTATGGATGATTACAATTCTTTCAATAAGATATAACCGAATAAAGAAAAGACTTGAGAGGAGTGAAGCTTTACTCGTTAATACACAGGAATTAGCTCATCTTGGAAGCTTCAAGATTGATATTAATAGCCAGGAATTATTCTTTACAGAAGAGAGCAAAAGGATATTCGGATTTGACTCTAAAGGGAATGATGTTCCATTAGCTTATGCACTAGACCGCATCCATCCGGATGAAAGGAAAGAAATCTCTCTGGAAATTGAAAGATTAGTTAAGAAAAAGCGTCCGGTTGAAATGGACTACAGACTCCTTCTTCCAGAAAAAGATGAAATTAAGTTTATTCATTCAATTAGCCGGCCAGTATTGAACAGAAAAGGTGAAGTTGATTCAATTATCGGTACGCTCTTGGATGTTACGCGAGAAAAAATATCGACCATAGAATTAAAGCAATCCGAAATGCTTTTCCGGCAGGTTTGGGAAAATTCTTTTGACGGAATGCGCCTTATCGATAAGAAAGGGGATATTGTACGTGTAAATGAAGCTTTCTGCAAAATGGTTGAAATTGAAAGGGAGAAGCTCGAAGGAAATTCATTTGCTGATATTTATGCTAAGTCAAGAGAGGAGAAATTAGCCAAAGGTCTTAGCAGGTTTGCCAAGAAAACTGTTGTCCCTTATACAGTTGAGGAATTTGAACTGTGGAATGGCAAGAAAAAGTGGTTTGAGGTTTCAAACTGCGTGCTGGATTTTGAGAATAGGGAACCCTTAATTCTAAGCATTTTCAGGGATGTTACAGAAAGAAAGAATTTCGAAGAGGAATTAAAAAATACAGTCAATAAGCTGGAGATATCAAATAAAAATCTTCAGGAATTTGCCTATGTGGCTTCTCACGACCTTCAGGAGCCTCTGCGTATGATCTCAAATTATACACAGCTTTTATCTAACAGATTTTCAAAAAATGTGGATGAAAAGGCAAAGGAATATATCTATTTTGTTGTAAGCAGTGCTAAAAGAATGCAGGAACTTATTAAAAATCTTCTTGACTATTCAAGGGTTACAACACAGGGAAAAGCCTTTGAAACACTTGATAGCAGTGAAATATTGGAAAATGTTCTATCCCGAATGAAACTTAGTATCGAGGAAACAGGAACTAAACTTATTATATCCTCTTTACCCAAAATAAAAGGAGACAGTATCCAGATAGAACAACTATTTCAAAATCTGCTATCAAACTCTATTAAGTTCAGGAGTAATAAAGAGCCTGTAATTCAGATCTCTGCAGAAGATAAAGATAATCTGTGGCTCTTCAGCTTCAGAGATAATGGCATTGGAATAGAACAGAAATTTAAAGACAGGATATTTGTCATATTTCAAAGACTTCATAGTCAGCAGGAATATCCTGGAACAGGCATTGGACTTGCATTATGCAAAAAGATAGTTGAGCGTCATGGCGGAAATATCTGGATGGAATCAACCCCGGGCGAAGGGACTACCTTTTATTTTACAATACCTAAAGCACTTTAGAAAAAGCATAAGTGAAAATAATATTTGGGGTGAAAAAAAAATTTAGGAAATGCTGGGACAAAACAGAAGCAAAATAATCATGGTCGTACAAATTATAACAGAAAAGGCCATGAGCGTTTTTATTAACTCATGACCTCTTCTTTTTCCTTTGCACTAAAAAGTTATTTGTTTTTTTTGGCACTATTTGATGAGCATCATCTTCTTTGTCTGGGAATAATTGCCAGCTTTTAATTCATATATATACATACCGGCAGCAAGACTGTTAGCATTGAAATTAACTTCATAGCTTCCAGCTGATTTTTGCTCATTGACCAAAGAAGCGACTTCTTTACCAAGTATATCATATACCTTCAGACTTACCATTGAATTCTGTGGGATAGAGTATT
>JAUZPB010000032.1 GCA_030706145.1 Bacteroidota bacterium | reverse complement strand
GTCCCTCTCGAGGAAAAGAATATTATGCCCCCTTGCTGAGAGTTCTTTTACTAAAGAACGGTATGTAGTGGCATGCCCATTACCCCAGGAAGAGGTAATTGAAAGTCCAAGAATAACTATATCAAGGTTTCTAAATTTCATAATTTAGTTCTCCCTGCAGGCTGTAGTTCAGTTTCCTTAAAGAACAAATTTTCTAGCTGTTCTGAGCGGTGAGAGTAAGTATGTTCACTTAGCACACGCCTCATTGCAGCTTTCCCAATTTTTCTAGCCTTTTCTTCAGTAAGACCTTTAAGAATCTCGACTACCTGATCACCGCTATTAGCGACGAGTATTTCCTCATTTGGTTTTAAGAATAGTTCAATTCCCTCCCAATTATCTGTAATAATGCATGCACCAGCGCCAGCAGCTTCAAAAACCCTAGTTGCAGGAGAAAAGCCATAGCGGGCCATACTCTCACGGCTAATATTCAGGACAGCTAGCTGCGAGCAGTTGAACGCATTATGGTCCTGAGTATAGACATGTCCAATAAACTTTACGTTCTTAACCTCAGGGGCCCATTCAACCCAGCCGCTACCGCCAAGGATAAAAGTCTGATCAGGTATTTTCTGTGCAGGATTAAGGAAGAATTCCCATACTCTAAGTTCTCTATCTGGCATGCGGTTACCCAAGAATCCCAAGATGCCCTTAAATCTTTCATCGTGTGAAACAGGAAAGTGAGTCGAAGGGTCGAGTGCATTATAAACAGGGAGGCATTTCCTGGCTCCAAGTTTTTCGTAAGCTTTAACTACAGGATCACCGCCACCGTAGGTGAGGATGAAATTATATTTAGGAATAAGCTTGTTAAAAGGATCATCCGGATTATTCATTACTCTATCAAGTGTAGCTGGAGCATCCACATCCCAGAAAGCAACCATAGTAGAAGCAGACTGAAGTTCAAGGACCTTTTCTTCAAGGAGTTCATCAAAGACACCAACGCCGCTTGCCTTAATAACAATATCACTTCCTGCAGCACTATTTAATGTATTAAGCAGGCTTTTTTTATCAGCCTTATATACTATGCTTTTAGCATAATCAGGTTCATCAATATCCCTATGCTGCTGCCTTTCGAAAGCATCGGGCTCATAGAAAGTAATATTGTGTCCCCTATGGTGGAGTGCTTTAATGATACCTCTGTAATATGTAGCTGCTCCATTCCAGTAAGCTGAGACTAGGCTTGATCCGAAGAAAGCAATATTTAACACTCTTTTCATAATCATTCCCTTATCAGATCTTTATTTTCATGAACGCCCAGGTCCTTGCAAATTCTCATAAGCTGGTCTACTCTATGGGCGCAGGTATGGTGATTAAGAATAGTTTCCAGTCCATGCCTTGAAAGAAACTCTGCAAGCTCGTTGTCATTTAAGACATCTCTTATCATCATTTTCATTTTATTTCCATCCGAAGCAATAAGAAGATCCATGCCTGGTCGGAATAAATTTTCAGTATCCTCCCAGGGAGAGCAGATAAGAGGAATACCGCAAGCGAGTGCTTCAAAAGGGCGGATAGTAGGTATTCCAGGGAGGGATTTAACATATGGTTTTCTAGGAATATGCAGAGTAAGCTTAAAGTGAGCAAAAGCAAGTGGGACCCTAAAGTTCGGCAGGTAGCTGCCATATTCAATACCTAAACCTTCAATTTCCTTCAAAGTATTATCAGGATAGCGGACGCCATAGATGCGCGTTTTTATTTTAAGTTCTATGACAGGATTAATTAAAAATTCATAAAGCTCTTTTGTTCTTTCCTCATCGCCCCAATTGCCGATCCATACCAGGTCCCCTTCTTTCACCTTGTCCTTTATAGGATGAAAGACCCTGATATCTGCAGCCTCATGCCATGTCCAAGCTCTTTGAGTCCAGCCTTTAGAGAGGTAAATATCACGTATTACGCTCCCATAGGCCAGGACACCATCATAACCTGAAAGGTCCAATTTTGATATAGAGTTAAGATCGGTAACTGAGCGGTGGTGAGTATCGTGGAAAAGAAGTTTATATCCTGTATTAAGCTTACGATGGTTACCAATCCTTTTTATAAGATCAGGGTCATTCCATTCATGAACAATAACAAGGTCAGCCTGGTCTAATATATTATCCAGATCAAGCTCATCTTTATTATACTTTATGCTATCAAGTAAAGGATAGAAGTTATAAAAATCATTAATTACCTCTTGTCCATTCTTCTGCTGTTTAAGAAGATTCTTCATGCTCCAGCTATCTGAAGGTTCAAATATCTTAACCTCATCTTTGCGGCAAATAAGTTCTGAGGCAATTCCTCGCAGAAAATGTGCATTGCCGTGGTTCCAGTCAGATAGTAGTGAATGATAGAACATTAATACTTTCATAAAGCTCCTCAGTAGTGCAAAGGATATTAACTAATTCCAGAATACTTTTTTTGTGTGGCTGACAAGCTGGTTATAAACAGAAGAATAATTTTCAGCCATTCTTTTAGGAGTAAAGTACAAAGCTCTTTTGCGAACCTTTTTAGCTATTTCCATCCTTAAGGCTGGATAATCGATCAATTCTGTTAAAGCATCAAATAAAGTCTGATAATCCTCAGGTGGAACGAAGCAAGCTGTATCTTCCCAGACCTCTCTTAAAGAAGGGATATCTCCAAGAACAAGAGCGCATCCGCAAAGAGCAGCTTCGAGCGGGGAGAGTCCAAAAGGTTCATATTTAGCAGGTAGTGCAAAAATTGAGGCGTGTCCCATCCATTTTGCAATTTCTCTGCCTGACAATCTACCAAGCCAGTTAGCTCCCTGGAAATCTATAAAGCGTCCGTCCGGATCTTCTTTTTCACCTGCAACATAGACGGGCCATTTAAGCTTAGGAGCAATATAGGCCAGGTTTGAGATGTTTTTAGCCTCATCCCAGAGCCTTCCTGCTGAAAGTATAAAAGGTTCTTTTCTTTTAGGAAGAAATTCATTTACACTTCTTGAGTTATAAATAGCATGGCCAGAGTTAAAATTGCCATAATGCTGCTTAAGTTCCGAAAGCATTGCCTCAGTTGGAGCAGTAACAAGGTCAGCTTTTTTTAGTCCTTTTGAGACCTCCTGTTTATATCGGTTCCAAGCCATATGAGGTTCATGATGTTTTACCGCCGAATACCATGAATAAACGCATGAGTGTCCTACAATAAGAGTAGGCGCCTGGAAGTCAAGTGCGCCATGAGAGTATTCATTAAGGTGAATGAGGTCAGGCTGCGTTAATACCTCCAGATCCTTAAGCCACTCGCCTGCCTCAAAGACATCAAGCCATGGATCTTCCATCCACTCAAGTTTATAAGTACTTTCAAAGAGGCTTATGTTGCTTATCTTTGATGCCTGAAGTTTTTGTTCATTATCCGGCAGTGTGCCCATTGAAGCCAGGACGACCTCGATATTAAGAGGTTCGAGTGCCCTGGCCAGTTCTAAAGAATAAGTCCACACTCCACCAATAGTATCTGTAGTCATCAGGATACGGTGAACATTATTATATAACTTCTGGATCATTCCCGGGTTTTCCTCTTATTATTATTTATTTCCTTTAGAAGACTTACCATGGGAAGATTTACCAGTAGTGTGCGAAGATTTATCATGATGCGAAGACTTATCCTGATGCGAAGACTTATCCTGATGCGGTGATCTATGCTCTTTAGAATGTGCACTTTCTTCGCGGGCTACAAATTTTGAAAAGCGGCTTTGCTGTCCTTCTTTAGTCTCGTCCTGGTAAAGAAATGCAAGGTGGGATTCTTCAAACTTATCAAAGAATTCATCCCAGGTAATTTTCTCGAGTGAAGTTTCGCCGCTAAATCCTGGGAAATCAACTCTAAGCAGGCCAACATCATCACCCTTATGCTGTGTTCCTTTAACAGTAGCAGGGCTGCCGCCTCTTTCTTCTATCCATTTTTTAATTGTTTCATGATCGGTTGTTATTTTTGATTCCTGAGTAGACATATAATTACCTCCTAGTCATTCTTAAAATATTTTCATCTTTAAGTATTTTCATGAATTTCTTCATCATTTAAATAAATCCTATCTAGCACAGAAGCAACATTAGCCAGATCAGAGATCTCCTCATTAAAGCCATTATTCTTTACAAGCATTTCGCTCCACCTTAGAGCTGCGCGCGGGCCCCAGTCATCGGGTGGTTCTGAAAGGACTTCGACTGCTGTGCCATTATAACGTTCAGCCTTAAAGTCATAGAAAGATCCATTTATATTTTTAACAGAGACAGCTCCATGTGTACCATAGAAAGAAGCCTCAATAACAGCATTGCAACCTGCAGAGATTTTCCATGAGCAGGTCATATTAACAGAAGTGCCGTTAGAAAGGTCAATCCTAGAGGAAGCAAAGTCCTCAACTGCTTCATTATGGTCAATTAAAATATTTCCCTGAGAAAATAGTCTGCTTGAAACAGTATCGACCCTTGGATTCTTAAAGAGCCATAAAAGCAGGTCGATAAGATGAATACCAAGATCAATCACGCATCCACCACCTGAAAGACGAGGGTCATAGAACCAAGGTTTATCAGGGCCATAGGCGTTATGGAATACGATGTTGGCAGCAAAGATCTTACCTAGATCTCCATTGTCCAATATTGATTTAATCCTCTGCATTCCTTTTAGGTATCTGTATGAGAGATCCACACCAAGAAGTCTGTTGGCAGTGCGTGCAGCTTGAATTACCATAGTAGTTTCTTTTGCATTTCTGCCCAGAGGTTTCTGGCAGAAGACAGCCAGTTTATTTTCAAGTGCAATTATAGCTTGTTCTGCATGCATTGCACTTGGAGTTGCAATTACAATACCGTCAAGCTCAAGGCTGAGCATTTCCTTCAGGTTACTAAAGCCAACTGCTCTAGGAGCAAGTTCCTTTGCCTTTTGAACAAGCTCTCTAGAGGGGTCAGCTATGCCCATTATTTCGACGAGTCCGCTTTTAGCAATTGACTCCATTCTATTGCGGCCAATCCATCCGACGCCCAGAAAACCAATTTTAGGTTTAGCAACTATGTTAAGAAATCCTTTTTTTCTTTTTTCTTTTATTTCAGTATTCATAACTTCACCAATGCTTTAATAAATCCATCATCACGCCTTTCTGCTGCATCTAATGCCTGGCATATTTGTTCAAGCGGATAGATATGTGTAAAAAGAGGGAAAGGGTTAAGTCTACCTTGCTCTATTGCTCTGATAGCCTCTTTTATCCCCTGCATATAGATTTTTTCATCTCTTTCGTGAGCATTTATCACATCAAGACCGCGCCAGTTCCAGAGCTGCATGTTAACCTGGCGCATACCATCCTGATGATAGCCTGCAATAATAAGTTTTCCTCTGATTTTAGTAAGCTCTCCAGCAAGATCAACTGGCCACTGTTTTCCTGTAGCTTCAATTACACGGTCACAGAATTCGCCGCCTGTAAGCGACTTAACCTGTTCAATTATTCTATAGTGGTCATCCATTAGAATTGTCTCAGTGGCGCCCATATTTTTTGCAGTTAAAAGAGAAGATTCTCTCTTCGAGATTGCAATAACCCTTGCACCTTCTTTTGCAGCCATATCTGCAAGGAGCGCCCCCAGAAAACCAATTCCAAGAATGGCAATAGTTTGCCCTTCTTTAATATCGCTTCTCTTAAAAATATTTATTGAACATCCAAGTGGTTCACCAGGAAAAGGTTTTCCCTTCAAAGAATCAGGAAGAGAGACCACACAGTCGGCATTTGCGATATCATATTCTGCATAGGCATGAAAGCTAAGAGCAGCTACTCTATCGCCCAGTGAAAGATCTTTAACTCCCTTACCAAGAGCATCCACCATTCCCCAGCCCTCATGTCCAGGGGAGCCTGCTTCAATGGGATAATTGAACCAAGGCCGGCCTTCGAAAACAGGAAGGTTAGAAGAGCAAACGCCGCAGCCTTCAAGTTTAATCCTGACCTGGTTTTCTTGTGGTTCCGGGATGTTAGTAAGCTGCACTTCTACTTCTTTAGGGCCTAAAAAAACGGCTGATCTCATTTTTTTTCCCATAGTAACCCTTTTTTTATAAAAAAGATTAACCTCTTAGCCTAACCTTATCAGAAAGTGCCGATTGCCTTCTTGACTTAAGAAGCCAGCGGTAGAGCTTTTCAATTCCATCAAGTGCGCTTGTCTTAGGTGACCAGGCCGTCATCATATTAAACTTTGATGTATCTGACACATAATATTTTTGGTCACCCTGACGCCACGGGGCAAAAGACACATTTAGACCTCTACCAATCAGTTCTTCGATTACTTCAAGAACCTCGAGCAAGCTTACAGTATTCTGCGGTCCCCCACCAATGTTAAATGCGTTGCCGCGTGTAAAGGAAATATTTTCGTGAGCAGAGATGAGAGCCTCGACCAGATCCTCAACAAAAAGTATATCTCTTACCTGATAACCATCACCGAAGATTGTGATAGGTTCATTCTGCAAAGCCTTTATCAGGAAGAAAGCAACCCAGCCCTGATCCTCTGTACCGAACTGATGAGGTCCATAAATACAGCTCATGCGAAAGACCAGGTTAGGCATATCATAGATCCTTGCATAGTCAATTACATACTGATCCGCAGCTCCTTTTGAGCAGCCATAGGGGCTATGAAAATCGAGAGAGCGTTTCTCGCTAATTCCATTATGTCTTAAGAAAAAGTCAACAGGTTCATAGCGTGAAGAATTTTTCGCCATCTGCATATCAGGAAGTTCTCCATAGACCTTGTTTGTCGAAGTAAGAAGAAGTGGAATAGGTTCTTTTATTGAGCGGACGGCTTCAAGCACATTAATAGTTCCCTGGACATTAATTTCGAAATCGTTAACCGGGCTATCTAAGCTTGTAGTAACTGCTACCTGAGCGGCAAGGTGATATATTCTGCCAGATTGCTGGACGGCCTCTTTAACAGTATAGGGATTGCGTATGTCAGCTACTTTGACCTGAACGTGATCGCCATAATTATCCAAAAGCCACTGAAGATTTTCCTCCACACCCGGTCTAGAGAGGTTATCAAAGATAATGACAGATTTGCCTGAAGATAAAAGTCTATGAGCAAGATTAGTTCCAATGAACCCGGCTCCGCCAGTAATTAGAACTGGTTTTTCAATGATCTGGATACTATGGCGTATAATCTGTCTTTGGTGATCAGATGAGTTATTCTTTTTTACACTAATCAATTTTGCCTTTGGAGATTCAGATGAATTTTCAGAGTTAATACCTCCAAACTTTGCCATATTAAGTACGCCCTGAAGACCTTCTTTAGCCCAGACGCGAAAGAGGATCTTTGGTCTTCCATCTGCATATTTGAGGCCGAAATGATAATGTCTTTCATCACCATGAAATACCTCCTGGAAAGGAAGGTCCGGGTGAAGATCCTGCGCCGAGTACCAATATGCTCTTTGTACAGGAGCTTCAAGGAATTTTGCAAAATTCTTCAGCTGCCTGAATTCGTCATGCCGCCATGTAGAATAGCCAGAAGCAGTAATCCAGATCTCAGGATTTATATTATGACGGTTTAAGGCCTCGCGCACCTTAGAGACAGCAACGGGCCATTCGCTCCAGTCAAATTCCCAAGTACCCGGGAAGCCATGAATACCAACGGCATCAATATTATCAAGAGTTTTGCGGTTGCAAAGAAGTTCAATCCAGTTCGGGTCAATTGGAGACATTCCGCCAAGGACGGTTCTATATTCTTTAGACTTAAGCCACTGAGAAGCATATTTAATCATTTCAGAGAATACTTCCCATGAGGGATCGAGTCTCCAATCCCAGTCATTTAGGTTATTAGGTTCATTCCATAGTTCAACCCATTGGAAATACTGACCGAAACGTTTCATTACATCTTCTATAAAAGCAGTATAGTCCTTTGGGTTACGAGGCGGGGAGGATACTTTTGTCTCAATTCCAAGTTGAGGAGGAGTATAAGTAAAACAAGGAAGAATATTAACCTTCATAGCCAACTGAGGAATAAGCCAATTATACCATTCCTGTCCTTCTTTAGTCGACCATTCAGTCCATGAAAATCCAGTGCGCATATTAGTAATACCTAAGGTCTTCAGATCCGAAAGGATATTCTTAACTCTTTGTTCCTCACCAATTCTAAACCATTCAACGATACCAATTCTGAAAGGCTTTTTCTTTCTGGAAATAAATCCAATTGAAGTACTTTTAGATCTATTCATATCGTCAGTCCTCTGCTATCAAGTTCTGAGTTAGCTGCATCGACCATATCTTCGGCCATTTGCCCTTTGAGCCATTCAGATATCTCAGTTAGTCCCTGTTCCAAAGAAACTTTTGGTTCGTAGCCCAAAATTCGCCTAGCCAGGCTAATATCAGCAAAACAGTGTCTAATATCCCCGACGCGGTATTTTCCCTTGATGATTGGTTTAATATCAGACTTATCCATTACGGAAGCCATTTTATCTGCAATTTCAAGTATTGTAACTGGGTGGCCGCTTCCAACGTTAAATACATGTCCTTTTGCCTTATCTACCTGTAGAGCCAGTCTGCAAGCCTGGGCAATATCGTAAACGCTTACAAAATCGCGCATCTGTTTTCCATCTTCAAAAATGACAGGAGGTTTATTATTGAGGTATCGTGAGCCAAATATTGCAAGTACGCCCGTATATGGATTTGAAAGGGCCTGGCGTGTACCGAAGACATTAAAAAATCTAAGGGCAACGGTTGGAATATTATAAGCTTGACCAATCATAAGAGACATTCTTTCCTGGTCATATTTAGACAAGGCATATACAGAACTTAAGGCAGGTCTTTTTCTTTCATTTGTAGGAACAGGTTTTAACAATTCTCCATTTTTATCAAATAATTCCCATTTGCCAACTTTAAGCTGTTCTAAGGACCTTTGCACTCCGGAGAATATCTTGCCCTGTGAGGACTGATATAGTCCTTCACCATAAATACTCATACTCGAGGCAACGATAAGTTTTTCTATGGGTTTTTTAGTAAGCAATTCAAGCAGAATAGCTGTGCCAATGTTATTTATACTTGTGTATTTTTCAATTTCATACATACTTTGCCCTACGCCAACGGCAGCTGCAAAATGGAAGACTGCATCAATACCTTTTAGAGCCTGATTTAGAATCATAGGGTCCCGAACATCACCATAGATAAAGTCAGCCTTATGATTAAGATATTCGGGTGGTTCGGTTCTTTGTCCTTCGCTATTAGATCTTGAAGTATTAACCGGGTGTACCTGAGGAGAGAGGTTATCGATTACTCTGACATAATATCCATGATCTATGAGCTCATCACAAAGGTGGGAGCCAATAAATCCCGCTCCTCCGGTTATTAATATATTTTTAGCCATTATACTTTACCCATTCTTTTCATTTCAAAAAAAATCTTGCAAATAAAGAAGCAACTGGAATGCTGTGTGTTTAGATAGTCCGCTGGCTTTAAGCTTTAGCTTAAGTTTTAACACAGCATGTATAAGAGCAATATTTTACCGGAAGGCGACCCGAGAGTACAAAAGGGAGATTCTCTTTTTTCTTAACCTATGTACTTACTAACATTGTAGACATTTTGGCCTAGTTAGTCAAGTACAATAAAAAAGCCTACTTACCTCTGGCACACTTTGTGATATTACAGAGAGATACTGTAATGACATAAGCAATTGTATTAATGAGATCTCTTTGTTTATATTTGCATGTATTTAAGAACTTTGTAATTAGTAGACCAAAAGATGTCAGAAAAATAAAATGTTGCTATAAAACAGAAAAACTTTACAGATAATATTTTTATGCACAGTAATTTTAGAATAAAGCAGTTGAAGATAGTATTCTTACTTTTATTTATTCCGTTTATTGCTCTATACCCGGGAACACCAAAGCCTTATAAGACAATAAGTAAATCTGTTGTAAATGGATATCTGCAGACAATAACGACCTATTATACACCAACTGTAAGATACAAACAGGTAGCAGTGATGAAGAATTTCTACAAAGATGGGATAGTATACAAAAGAGACGTTGCCTATGAAAAAAGGCCAGTTGTCACATGGAAAAAGCGGAGTGAATATAAGTACGAGCCATTAATAAAATAAAAGGCTGAGGCAAAGATATTTTGGGTCACAAGAGCAAAAAAAAGAGCTCTCTTTTTATCTTAGCCTCAACCAATAAGGGGTTACGCGTGTTATTTTAGGAGAACAGTTTTTAATAAATTGCAATTGAGAGTCCTCTTACAACAGAGGCCAATCTAATCGAATCAAATATTCTAGATTCCGAAGTCCCAAGCTTTCTAAGGGAAGACTCATGGGATCCCACACAAGTTTCACATCCATTTACAGCAGAAACGGCAAGGCTAAGAAGTTCGAAGAATTCCTTACCCAGCACAGGGTTCATCATTACATTCATTTTAATGCCTGCAGGCATATTGTTATAAGTCTCGCTTTTAGCAAAGTGTCGAAAGCGGTAAAAGACATTATTTACAGCCAGCATTGAAGAGCAGGCATGAGTTTCTGCAATTTCGGCCTCTGTTGCGCCATTTTCTTTTGCAAGTTCCGTAAAAGAGCCGATAAGAATGCGATTTTTTTCATTTACGGCAACAGCAAGGGCAAGAAGGTAAGCTTCCTTTGCAGAAAGGTTCTCCGAAGCCAGAGTATTTTTAAGATTTATTCTTAGATCTTTAAGATATCTTGTTTCACCTATAGACATCGCATCGAGTGAAATAAATTCTGGTACTTCCTCAATTTTCAGATCCTTAAGCAGATCGATTTTAGTTTCCTGTAAAGCCATAATTTTTCTATAGATTAGTTAGTGAAATACAAATTGTTCATTTTGTTCAAAAGCACTTAGGTTAGGAAAAAGGGGCAATAAAAAAAGCCCCTTTCAGCCTTAAGTTAAGCATTAAACTTTGAGAGTTTCCTGTCCTTTCTGCCAGTTACAAGGGCAAAGCTCATCGGTCTGAAGAGCGTCAAGAACACGAAGTACTTCCTTAACGTTTCTACCGACACTTAAGTCATTTACAGAAACAAATCTGATAATCCCATGAGGGTCAACTATAAAAGTTGCTCTGTAGGCAATTTTTTCCTCTTTCTCCAGAATTCCAAGTTCTTCAGCTAAAGACTTAGAGGTATCGGCCAGCATAGGGAATTTAAGAGCGCTCAGGTCATCATGATGTTTTCTCCAGGCCAGGTGAACAAATTCAGAGTCGGTTGAAGCGGCAACCAGATGGGCATCCCTATCACGAAACTCCTCATAGTTTTTGTTAAATTCTGCAATTTCTGTTGGGCAGACAAAAGTAAAATCCTTTGGATACCAAAACATTACAAGCCACTTACCTTCATTTTTATAGTCATCCGAAGAAATATCCTGAAATTCCTTACCTTTTTCGATTGAAACAACTGCTTTCTTTTTGAATTCAGGGAATTTTTGACCAACTGTTAACATGATTTACCTCTTTTAGTTTTTATTGTATAAATGTCTTTTAGAATTTTTATGTTAAAATATGCCCTGGGACTTGATAAATCAAATCGATAATAATTATATTTGCATAGACAAAATCTATATCGTAGTATAAGCAGGGGGTACTGGCTATGTGAAAGGTTTTGTCATTGACCGGTTAAGGGGTCCACAAATAGGCAAGGGTCACAGGCCATGAAAAACAATCATAGGGGATTAAAACTTTAATGGTTTCACTTGTTCAACTATCGTACATAATAGCGGTTGATAATTACAGGCATTTTGCGACTGCAGCGCAGAAATGTTTTGTTACACAGCCCACATTAAGCATGCAGGTACAAAAACTAGAAGATGAGCTAGGTATACTGATCTTCGACAGAAGCAAATTTCCTGTTACACCTACAGACATAGGCAAAGCGGTAATTGAGCAGGCAAGAAAAGTACTGCAGGAGACAGCGCGAATTAATGATATAATCAGTATACATTCAAAAGAAATATCGGGAGTTTTCCGTGTTGGAGTAATTCCAACAATAGCGCCATATCTGCTGCCATTATTTCTGGAATCATTTCTAGAGAATTATCCCAAAGTAGATCTTGTAATAGATGAGATACAGACCCATCAGATACTAGAGAAGCTAAGGAAAGAAGAGATAGATGTAGGTTTAATGGCAACTCCTCTTTATCAGAACGATCTGATTGAAAAGCCGCTATATTACGAGCCTTTTGTTGCTTATGTTCCACCAGGGCACAGATTATACAAGAAGAAGAAAATTGCAGCAGGTGAACTTTCTGTAAATGATATTCTGCTCTTAAAAGAAGGGCATTGTTTCAGAGAGCATGCGCTGCAGTTGTGCAAGGATCATGCTTCACACAAGCATCAATTCAACCTAAGGTTTGAAGGCGGGAATCTTGAGACGCTAAAAAAGCTTGTTGAAAAGAACTTTGGAATGACACTGCTTCCCTATCTTGCTACTAAAGACATAGAGAATAAGGAGCAGATGAAATACTTAAGAGAATTTGAAGCTCCAGTTCCAAAGCGTGAAATAAGTCTTGTTTACCTTAGAGCTTATTTAAAGAAGCATATTATAAATGCATTTGAAACCGAGATATTAAAGGCAGTTGCAGATAATCCCATTGCCCAAACAATAATGAGCAAGGAGAACAGTTTAATAGTTGAATAGTCTGTGCTGGCAATTAGTGGAGAATTCTAATCACCCCAATTGCCTTTTGGGTAAGGGAGGTGGTTTTTCTTTCTAGAAGCCTTCATTTCATCTTTGGCGTGTGTCTTTAAGACAAGGTCTGACCTAGCCTTACCAGTGCAAATAAGCGCAAAGTGATCTTCACGGTCTTCTTTAAAGAATCGTTTTGAATCATTCTGATCAATTTCTCCAGAGACGATTTTAGCAGCGCAAGAAAGGCACCAGCCCTGAAGGCATCTATAAGGGAGTTCAATACCTGCATTCAAGGCTGCATCCAGAATATCCTCAATTTGGTTAACAGAGATCTGTTTAACGGTATTATCCGGCATAATGAATTTTACAATGAATTCCGGCATGAGAATAATAATTCTTTACGGGTTATAAAATCCTCTGTTTTTGCTATATGGAGCCTCACCTGGGTTACCGCGGCGGAAGTGGCCCGAAGGAGTACCAATACCATCCTTTTCAAAACTAAGGAGTTCGATAAACCAAGCTTCATGTTCAATTTCCTCCTGAAGGATGCGTGAGGCCATATCGAAAGTGCGGAAATCCTTTCCGAAAGTAATTTCACATATTTCAGTCCATGTTCTTATAGCACATCTTTCAGCTTCGAGTAAGACCTTCAATATATTTTCAGCGCTTGGGCTTTCGGGCAAGAAAGCATCGGGGCAGCCAGCCCTATCGGCAAATACCCTAATATCGTGTGGAATTTCACCTCCAAGTTCATAGATACGAGGGACAATAAGTTCAAAATGGGCACGATCCTCTAATCTTGCATCCTCAGTAATTTCTTTATAGTCTTCATGTCCAGCAAGATGCATTCTAAGAATAGTATAGTAATAATAAGTTGTAAATTCAGCACCGGCAGCATCAATAAGCTTTTCGACAAGGTTTTTTACCTCAAGGCCCTTGGCTTCAATAACTTCGATACCAACCCTTTTAGAAGTATCACCGGCCTTGACCTTACCTGTAGCATGTTTCTTCGTAGTATCCATCAATATCGCTCCTTTCATTTAATTCATTGGGTTCGAAATATCATTTATTAAATAAAAAGAAAGCAGGTAATTGTCAAATGGTTAAATCACCAATAAAATGACATTGAATAAGGGCAGATCTTTTGTAAGTTAATATTATCTTAATAAAAAAAATGTTTACACATGTTTAGTTATAATTTAGTAGATCATACAGCAGATATAGCCTTTGAAGTAAGTGCCGATACAATCGAGGAGCTTTTTATTGGAGCTGCTCTTGCATGGAAAAATTCAGTCACAGATGACTTTGAAACAGTTAAGCCTGAAAAAAAAGATATTTTTATTTATGAAGATACTCTTGAAGAACTCCTAGTGAGTTTTGTCAGTGAATTAAATTTTCAGCTTTCTGCACGAAAGTGGATATTTCATTCAATACAAAAGCTTACTATTGAAGAGGAAAATGCAAAAGGAAGAATGCATCTTAAGGCAACGGTTTCTGGTGAAGCTCTTTCAGTTCATCACAACATAAAAGAAGAAATAAAAGCTGTAACGTTTCATCAGATGAGTATAGAAAAAAGGGATAACCAATTAGTCACAATAATAGTGTTTGATATATGATAATAAATGGAATAAACCTTAATAAGATCGGAAACGAGCTCTGGGAGATTTCACCATTTGGCGGGATGAGAGTACCAGGCAGAATATACATATCAAAAGAAATGATTGAAGATCTTCAGAATGATGAGGCAATAAAGCAGGTAATAAATGTTGCCCATCTTCCGGGGATACAGAAATACAGTCTTGCAATGCCGGATATACACTGGGGTTATGGATTTCCGATAGGAGGAGTTGCAGCAACTGACATAAATGAAGGTGTAATTTCTCCAGGTGGTGTAGGTTATGACATCAATTGTGGAGTAAGGCTTATAGCAACATCTCTGGAATATAGACCTCTGGAAAAGAGGATTGGGAAACTTGTAGAAAATCTTTTCCGTAACATTCCCACGGGTGTTGGAGCAAGCGGAGCGATAAAGAAGGTTTCTTCAAAAGATATGAAGAAAATACTGCGGGATGGAGCATACTGGGCAATTGAAAATGGATTTGGGAAAGAAGAAGATACATATTTTACAGAAGAGTCGGGCAAGCTTAAGAATGCCGATCCAGAGGCAGTAAGTGAACGAGCAATTGAAAGAGGATTAGATCAAGCAGGCACACTTGGATCGGGTAATCATTTTCTTGAAGTTGATGTAGTAGATAATATTTATGATGAAGATACTGCAAAAGCATTTGGAATGTTCAAAGGACAAATAGTTGTGCTAATACATACAGGTTCAAGAGGACTTGGTTATCAGGTCTGTGATGACTATCTGAAAGTACTTATGAAATCTGAGAGCAAGTATGGGTTCTCGCTTCCAGACAGGCAGCTTGCATGTGCGCCTGTAAAGTCAAAAGAAGGTGAAGCATACTTATCAGCAATGCAGGCAGCAGCAAACTTTGCATGGAACAACCGCCAAATAATAATGCACCTTGCAAAAAAGTCATTTATGGAAACATTTAATATGAGTGAAGCTGAGCTTGGGTTTAATCTCATTTATGATGTATGTCATAATATAGCAAAGATAGAAGAGCATGAAATTGATGGCAAGAAAAAGAAAGTTTGTGTTCACCGCAAAGGAGCAACAAGAGCATTTGCACCAGGCAATCCGCTTATCCCCTTAAAATATAAAGAATATGGGCAGCCTGTACTTATTCCTGGAGATATGGGAAGATATTCGTTTGTAGCAGCAGGCACAGAAAAAGCAATGCAAGAGACCTTCGGAAGCTCATGCCATGGAGCAGGAAGGATGCAAAGCAGGCATCAGGCATTAAAGGCAGCAAAAGGAAGGGACATAATAAGCGAGCTTAACAAAAAAGGAATTGCTATTGAAGCAAAAGGAATTAAAACCATTGCTGAAGAAATGCCCGAGGCATACAAAGATGTCTCCAATGTTGTTGATGTTATGCATAATTCAGGTATAACGCTGAAAGTAGCTAAGATAAGGCCCGTTGGCGTCATAAAGGGGTAAAGAAGAAGACAAAGAGAAAATAAATTTCTGAAGGTATTTCAGAAACTATTCGGAAGTGTAAATATAAATTCAGTCCCTTTGTTTTCCTCACTTTTTATAATAAGCTCACCCTTGCACCTTCTTACAAGGTCCTGGACCAATGAAAGTCCAAGTCCTGAGCCTTTTTCGCCTTTAGTCCCTCTAGTTGTTAGGCCTGAATGTGCATTTAACAATTCTTCAAGTTTATCTTTACTCATGCCTATGCCAGAATCTGCAACTGAGAGTTGAACTGAGCCATTTGTTCTCAAAGAGTTTATAGTAATCTTTCCTCCTTCATTAGAGAACTTTATAGCGTTATCGACGAGGTTTCTTAGGATGGTCTGCAGAGCATTCCGGTCTGTATTAACGAACAAGTTTTTAGTAATATTATTATGGATACTGATAGATTTGTGTGCGACAGCCGAAGAGAAAAGCCTTGTAATATCCTCTGCTTCTGAAAACAGATCCAGTGGCTCGGGATTATATTGAAATCTTCCAGTCTGAAGTCTTGACCACTCCAGAAGGTTATTTAGGAGTTCATATGTTTTTTTTGCCGAATTGTGCATTACAGCAGCGACTTCAGAGATATCGTTTTTTTCCAAGGAATCAATATTATTTGCTAATTCCTCAGTAAGTCCCAGAAATCCCATGAAAGGCCCTTTCAGGTCATGTGAAATTATTGAGAAGAATTTATCTTTGACTGCATTTGAAGCTTTAAGTTCCTCAGTGTAATAGTGGAGTCTAATTTCGTTGACTTTTCTTCTTGTAATATCGACATGAGTTCCGCTCATACGGATTGGTTTTCCCTCCGAATTGCGCATAGTGATCATTGCCCGGTCATAGATCCACTTATAATCGCCTGATTTAGTCTGCAGTCTATATTCAATTTTATGGAATTTGGTTCTTCCCTCAAGCAGGTCCAAAATGGACTGCCAAGCTCTTTCTTTGTCATCAGGATGAATAAAGTCCTGCCACTGTTTGACGGTATTTCTAAGTTCTTCAAATGTATAGCCAAGCATAGTAGCCCATTGCTCATTGCGATAGACTTCGTCAGTTTCAATATTCCAATCCCAGAATCCCAAATTGCCGCCTTCCATAACGAATCTAAGTCGCTCCTCGCTCTGGCGGAGGGCCTCGGTCATTTTATAATATTCAGTAAGGTCTGTAAAAGAAGCAATAGTATAGGTTAAGCCATCTGGCATTTTTATGCGGTTAGTTTGAATATAAACCTGGACCTTTTCACCTGTTTTCCTCATTGCAGTAATTTCATAATTTTTCGGTGCATCTTCCCCTTTTTCGCGTTTTTGGACGATTTCTCTAGCCATAGCTTTGCATTCCGGGGCTATATAATCACCCAAATGTTTTTCAAGTATCTCCTCAACATTATCAAAGCCAAGCAGTTTAGCAAAAATGATATTGGAGTAAACAGTAACGCCATTTCTGGCAACGGTAAGGGGGACCGGGGCATTTTCGACCAAAGTTCTAAACCTCTGTTCACTTTCTTTGAGAGCCTCTTCAGCCTCTTTTCGCTGGGAGATATCGGTATGAGTGCCTGTCATGCGCAGAGGATTTCCATCTTCATCAAAAGAGACAGCCTTACCTCTGGAGAGGAACCATTTAAAAGTTCCTGACTTGGTTTTTAAGCGATGTTCAACTTCGAATATTTCAGATTCTTTTTTTTGATATTTGAGGAGTTTTTCATTAGTCTCGCTACGGTCCTCCTCATAGATCAGGTCGCTCCATACTTTCACAGTTTCAAAGAATTCAGAAGGTTTATAACCAAGGAGTTCACATCCGCGGGGGCTCAGGTATACTTCATCAGTCTTAATATTAATATCCCAGAGACCATCGTTTGTACCTTCCAGAGCAAAGCGGAGTCGTTCCTCATTTTCCCTTAATCTTTCCTCTTTTTTGTATTTTTCAGTAACATCAGCAAAGACTAGTACAACTCCAAAGGTCACCCCGCTTTTATTGCGAATAGGAGCTGCACTATCAAAGATATGATATTCCTTTCCGTCTTTGGATACAAGGACAGTATGGTTTGCGAGGCCAACTTTTTGTCCGGTTTTGAGTACTTTTTCGACAGGATTGTCTACCTTTTGACGTGTTTTAGCATTAATAATATTAAATACTTCACTAAGGGGCTTACCCGTAGCATCCTCAAGTTTCCAGCCGCAGAGCAGTTCAGCTACTGGGTTCATCCTTGTTACGCATCCATTTATGTCTGTAGCAATTACGCCATCGCCGATTGACTGGACAGTAATAGCCAGGTTTTGAGCAGTCTCATAAGAAATAGTTTCTTGTTTAAGTGCCTCAGTTTTGGCAAGGAAGAGTTTAAAAGCCATTTTTATGGAAGTAAGCAGAACTGTTTCACCCGAGCCTTTTACGACATACCCATAATTGGTTATTTTTTCGGTCAGTTCAACAATGTGTTTCTCGGTGTGAGAGGAGAGGAATAGAATAGGGATATCATATTGATCAAGAATTAGCTTTGCAGCTTCAGTTCCATTCATACCGCGTCCAAGATCAATATCCATTAAAATAAGGTCTATTTGATCAGGGTTTTCATTTACGGTTTTAACTGCGTCTTCACCCCTAAAGACATGCCTGACCAGATAACCTTCCTTTTGCAGGCACAGTTTTTCAGTCATGGCTATAATGGCCTCATCTTCAACAACGAGTATTGTTCTGCCGGTAAAGTCCATAAACATTCCGATATTATAGATTCGTCAAAGATATAAAAGAGGAAGAAAAAAAAGAAGAAAAAAAGAAAATATAAGGCGGATTAAAAATTTTTTATTTTTGTCAATATTTTTTCCGAGAAGCCACATTTTATTGCTATGTAATGTTTATAAAATTTTCGGAGTTTGCAGTCACTGGTTTTTCAAGGAAGCATTTGCTTTACTAAATGGAGAAATGTTAAGGAGCGCAAAAGCAATTCAGGAAAATCTTGACCAGATCAAAGAATTAAAACTGGAAGTAGCACAAAAGACTTCTGATGATAACACAGATATTGCAAATACAGCTACAAAAGTAATGGTCATTTTGATCATTCTAGGCATTACAGGTTCAATGATAATCGGTTTATTCATCGCAAATAAAATAAGCAGGCCACTTGTACAGTGAGTAGCCTTTGCTGAAATAGAAGAAATAGCAAGGCAGACCGACCTGCTTGCACTAAATGCAGCAATAGAAGCAGCAAGAGCCGGGGAGCATGGGAAAGGGTTTGCTGTAGTTGCTTCAGAAGTAAGAAAAAAGAGCAGGACAAATAATCTAGTAACAAGAAATAAAGTAATGCATATAAATGCTCCGGCAAAAAGCTGAGGAAAACTTTCCCCTGTTAAATCTGAACAACGAGGATCAGTATTTGGAATGGGAAAAGATATAGAAGTAATTAGGATTTAGAAAAAGTTAAGTTATAAAAAGTTAAGATCTAGAAAAGGCGCTTATATCGGATATATTTTTTATCTGGTATAAGCGCATATAATCTTTAGATTTTGTCAATTACAAACCGGATGCCTTCCCTTGTTTTTCGAATTACATTCTGCTACTTAAAAAAAAGTCCATTTTTTATTTACAGGTAAAAATAGTTTGCTGCGAAGCTCCCTATTTAATCAAAAGGAGCTTCTTTGAATCCCGGAACTCTCCAGCCCAAATAGTATATATGTAAACACCACTCGGCAGCAAAGAGGCATTTATCAGAACTTTGTACTTTCCTGGAAACTGCTCTTTATTAACCAATGTTTTTATTTCACGGCCAAGAATATTAAATATTTTTAGTTCTACATTTGCCCTTTCAGCAATTGAATATTCTATTGTTGTTATAGGGTTAAATGGATTTGGGTAGTTCTGTGAAAGAGAAAATTTGTTTAGACTAACATGGGAAGATAATCCAGAAGGAACAAAAATCCCATCAAGATTAAGAGTAGAGACCCAGTTATTCATCTGTGCAATCCACAGGTTATTAGAATCATCAATTGCAAGTGAGTTAATAATATTTGCTTTTAGTTCAGAGTTTAATGAGTCATAGATCTGCCAGTTTTCCCCATTAGTTACAGCCAGGCCTTTAAATGTTCCTATCCATATATAGCCATTTTTATCAACTGCAATTGAAGTCACAGTATCGCAAGGCAGGCCAGAATTCTCTCTATAATAATTTTTCCAACTCTTTCCATCAAATACAGTAAGACCGAATTTTTTTCCACCAACCCATATTTTACCAGACATATCAAATTCCAAGGCATAAATAGGAAGTCCGGCATAATCAAGATAATATTTCCATGTAGAGTCATTAAACTTGAACAGGCCATAAAGGCCTAACTTTGGATCCGGCGCCATTTCATCCATATCGCTATAGACTATCCATTTGTTATTCTGCGAGTCTACTTTGATTGCAGAGATAAGATTCCTGGGCAGAGGAGAATTATCGGAATTAAATATTTTCCAATTTATTCCATTAAAGCTTGTAAGTCCGCCAGGCGGGCTATAGGCGGTTTGAAACCTGTTATTACCTATCCATATAATTCCTTTATGATCTATTGTTAATGCAGAAACAAAGTTTTCGCGCAATCCGGAATTCCACTTATTGTACAGATTCCAGTTTTTGCCATCATATTTAACAAGTCCGCTATCGGTACCAATCCACTTATTATAAACTGAATCGAAAGCTACTGTATTTACAGTATTAACTGGCAGCCCAGAATTTTCAATATCAAAGAGCCTCCAGGAATTTTCTTGCAGTTCAGCTAATCCTGCATCCGAGCAGAACCATTTGTTACCTTTAGGGTCGATAGTTATTTTCTTAATGTTCTTTGAAGGAAGAGAAGAATTTGATGTAGTATAAGATTTCCAGTTAGTACCATCATATTTAACAAGCCCTTTATTCCTTGTTCCTATCCAAATATTACCATAATCATCTTCAGTAATTGCAGTAATATAGTTTGACGGCAGCTGTGAATTTTTAACATTAAAAAGAGTCCAGTTAGTGCCATCGTATTTCATAAGGCCGAAAGTACTATCTGGTTCATGATAGTTATATTTGCAGCATCCGATCCAGATATTATCATGCTTATCGCAGTAAAGAGCCGAAACGCCGTTAGCAGGCAAGGGAGAATTCGCTTTACTAAATTCAGTCCAGTACTTCCCGTCAAATCTTATGATCCCACTTTCGTTAGTTCCTCCCCAGATGTTTCCTTTCGAATCACTTACAAGGAAATAGATAATATTTTTATATGGGAAGCCATAAGAGAGTTTATAATAGTTCCAGTCAGTTCCGTCAAATTTAACAAGGCCGTCATAAAGTCCAATCCATTTATTATTAAATTTGTCTATAGTAAAAGAAAGAGGGCTGCTCCATGCAACACCCTTACCTTTTGCACTAAGAAAGTTCCAATGAGCGCCATTGAAGATCAGAAGGTCAGATTCCGGGCCAGGAATCCAGAGCTTGCCTGAAGAATCAATTGCAAATACGTTTTCAAAGATCGGGTAGCCGCTATCGGTTTTGGTATATACGGTCCAGTTTTTCCCATCAAATTTCATTAAGCCCTGCTTATCAGTAATCTCAGCTTGTTTTCCGACTGTGAGCCATTTATTTCCCGCAGAATCAATTGCTATTGCGTTGATGTAATTTGATATAAGTCCGGAGTTATTAGTATAAAACAAATTGAACTTACCTGTAGAAATAATTCTTTGCTCAAAGCCCTGGTCATGACCTATCCACAAAGTATCGCCTCTGGAAGCAAGTGCTTTTACATAATTTTGATTAAAATAATGTTTCCATTTCCCAGTCATTTGCGGCCAGGAATATCCAAATGAGATAATGACAGATAAAAAAAAGGCAGCAAGAAGTTTTACAATATTTTTCATATTCATCTCCCCTTTATTCTACCAGGTTTTATTCTACCAGGTTTTATTTATTAGGGCTTATCTAAGCAGGACTAATTTTTTCGAGTCATTGAACTGACCTGCCTTTAATCTGTAGATATAGATTCCACTTGGTAAAGATGAACCATCTAGTTTTACATTATGAGGGCCTGCTGTTCTAAAGCCATTTTCAAGAACAATTATTTCCCTTCCGAGTATGTCATAAAGTTTCAGAGAGACAAAAGAATCTTTAGCTAATGTGTATCCAATAATTGTAAGGGGATTAAAGGGGTTAGGATAATTTTGCAAAAGTGAAAATGAAAGAGGATTTCTTTTACCGTTTTTATCTACATTGACTGGTATTACCTGATCAGAGATATAAAGAACGATACCTGTATTTGGAGATGCGATCCATTTTCGGTTATATTTATCAATAGCAATGCTGCTTATCTGATTATCCGGCATGCCAGAATTTGCTGTATTAAAGACTGAAGTTGATGAGTCATTTACTCCATCAATCTTTATAAGTCCGCACCATTTTCCGCCCATCCATTTATTGTTCATATTATCGATGGCAATACTCCAAAACCAAGGTCCGCAATTTAAATAAAAAGAAGTTTCTTTATATCCTTCGAACTTTGTAAGTCCACCTCTTAACCTGCTTCCATCATTGGCCGCCATAGCAGCCCATAAAGATCCCCTGTGATCAACTGCAAGGTCATGGACTCCGGCAATTCCTTTATATCCCCTGTAGAATTCAAACCATTTTGTTCCATCAAAACGTATTATTCCTTCTTCATTTCCCCAAAATACATTTCCATCTGCCTTAACAGTTAAGCAAAAAGCATTACTTGGGCACAATGGCGGAACATTATCTGAGGAAAGGTAAGCGCTCCAATTTTTCCCATCATATTTAGCCAATCCGCAGTCAATAGAAAACCATGTATTGCCTGATGAATCGAATGCAACGGAAGTAAATTTTTTGATCAAAGGGTTAGTATTTGTTGAATCAAAGATCGTCCATGTAGTATCATTATATTTAATAGCCAGTGTAGGATAGCCACAGGTGCAATTTTCTGATGCCAAGAACCATTTATTACTTTTTCGATCAACAGAAACGCTAAAGACACTTTTATTTTTAAGGACAGTATTTTCATTAGAAACATCTATCCAGTTATCACCCCGAACCCTATATACTGCACCTTGGCTAATTATCCATATTGTATTTGATGAGTCAGCTGCAATATCTAAGATATTATTGTTTTTGAGCCTGGAGTTAGAAGAGTTATAAGCCAGCCAAGCTTTGCCATCAAACATTGCATAGCCACCCAGGTTAGTTCCTGCCCAGAGATTTCCTTTTGAATCCACTGTAAGAGATGAGATATGTTTATCAGGCAATGAAGAGTTACTATCATTATATACAATCCATTTAATCCCATTGTACTGTGCAATGCCATTATTAGTACCGGCCCACACGTTTCCTGAGCTATCTACAGTAACTGCACTGACAAAGTCACTAGGAAGATCAGAATTAGATCTATTAAAAACTGTCCAGCTTGAGCTATCGTATTTTACGATGCCCAAATTATAGGTACCTACCCAGACTGTTCTTTTTTTATCCACCGCAACAGATGTAAGTGAATCTGTTGGTATATTATAATAATGCTTATTAAATCTTGTCCACGTTTTGCCATCATATTTAATAAGTCCTGCATCACTTGTAGCAAACCAGCTATGTCCCGAATCATCAAAAGCCGCAGAGACAATATTACCCCATGGTTTAGTAGAATCTATGTACGAGCCAGATACAATAAATGCAGAGTCGCGCCCTAGATCATATCTATAGAAAGCACTGGGGCCGATGCTTCTAATATTGATCCAAATGTTATTATGATTATCAGCCGCTACAAATGAGAAATCATTAAGTGAGTTGAAGTTATTGAACCTGTCTGAAAGCTCAATCCATTTAGTACCATTAAATTTAGCAAGTCCGCCATCATAATATCCATTAGCGTATTCTAAATGGCTCTGATAACCTCCAGTTGCAGTCCATAAGTCTCCTTCAGAATCTATAGCAATAGTTTTAATAATATTGGATTTAGGGAGTCCGGAATTATAAGTAAAATAGAGGTCAACTTTTCCTGAAATAATATTACGTCTTTCCAGACCGCAATCATAGCCAATCCAAAGATAATCACCCTTTGCAGCAATTGATGTAACATGGTTATGGCTATAATAATGTTTCCACAGTTCATTTTGTGCAGAGCAAATGCATGTAAGAAAAAGGATAGAGAAGATAATTAAGCTCTTCATAACAGCCTCGCAGAATGTTAAAAATTACTTCACTAACATCATCTTTCTTATTTCCCTGTAATCTTTTGATCCATCGGTTGCTTTTGCCTCAAGAAGGTAGAAGTAAACACCTGAAGCAAAATTGCCTGCATTAAAAATAGTTTCATGAAATCCCGCATTTTGATTAGCTAGTATTAATTCCCGGACCATCTGTCCTAAGGAATTGTATACTACAATTCTAACATAGCTTTCTTTCGGTAATCCATATCTGATCAAAGTTGCAGGGTTAAATGGATTCGGGTAATTCTGGGAAAGAGAATACTCAGTTGGAATTGTTCCAGAGTAATTTACTCCAGTTGCTGCAATTGACGCGGTATTGCTATAGGATGAAACGGCATATTTGTTATATGCTTTGACTCTATATTCATAAAATGTCTGACCTTCAATAGTTGAGTCGATGTAGCTTGTAATATTAGCATGTGTGGTATCTAAAGTAGTAAAGACGGACTGTTGTCTTCTTTCTACAATAAAGCCAATTTCTTCACCTGATCTGTCTGTCCATGAAAGCTGGAACGCTTTTGCACTAATTACCTTAACCTTTAAGCTATCAGGGGAATATAATACTGTAGTAAAATTCCAGGGATTGGACCAATTACTTTCTCCCAAGTTATTTTTAGCTTTTAGTCTCCAGTAGTAGATCCTACCCTCAAGAAGATTTGCAATGCTCCTTGAACCAGAGGTTAGGAGAGAATCATTCAGAACAATTATCTTGAAGAGGCTATCATTTGCTAGCTGGAGGTGATATGAATCTGCCATAGCTGCTTTTTCCCATTGCAGTGTAAGACTTAAGGGCTGGTCCTTCGAATTATTTTTAACAGAGATGAGTATGGGAATATTTGGCAAATTATCTAGTAATACTCCATCTTCCCTGTAAACTGCCAGGCCTTTATAGGTTCCAATCCATTTGTTTCCTTTTTGATCAACTATGACTGAATAAATGTCATCATGTGGCAGGCCTGAATTAGAAGCATTAAAAATTGTCCAATTCGTGCTATCTAGTTTTGCAAGTCCGCCATGGCTTTCATAATAGTTATGTAATCCAATCCATTTATTACCAAGGGAGTCAATAGCAATTGAGCTTATATAGTTACCGCTTAAGGGCGAGTTGGAAGAATCATAGGTTATCCAGTTTTTGTTATCGAATTTTGCCAGACCTTTTGAGTAAGTTCCTATCCATTTATTATCTTTCTGATCGATTGCAATTGCTGTAACATCATTTTCAGGTAAGCCGGAATTAGAAGTATTATACAATGTCCATGTTCTATCATCATACTTTGTAAGTCCGTTACAAGCTATCCATTTATTGCCCTCATGGTCTAGTGCAATTGCAGCAATATAATTGCCAGGTATACCAGAGTTGGATGTATTATAGATTGTCCAAACTTTATCATCATATTTTACAAGTCCACTGCCCGTGCCGATCCATTTATTATCCAGTTTGTCGACAACAATTGCTTTTACGTAATCATCCGGCAGTTCAGAATTAGAAGTGTTATATTGTGTCCATGTTTTGCCATCATATTTAATTAGTCCGCCGCCTAATGTAGCAATCCATTTAACATTTTTCTTATCTACTGCAATTGCACTTATGTATTGATAGAATTCAGGATAGCTGAAGTGCGATGGATCAAAGTATGTCCATTTTTGGTTATCGAATGCAGCTACTCCGCCCAGGAACCAGATTCCAAACCATTTAGTATTATCCTTGTCAATTGCAATTGCAGTAATTATGTTATCAGGCAGTTCAGAATTTGCAGTATTAAATATTGTCCAGTCTTTGCCGTCAAATTTCACAAGTCCAATTGAAGAGCCGAACCATTTATTTCCCTTGTTATCTATTGCAATTGAAGCAATCAGGTCAGTTGGAATACCGGAATTATGCGTATTATAGACAGTCCATGCTGTATCGTTATATTTTATTAAACCACGGCTTCCTGTCCACAAAATTTCATTACTATCAACTGCAATTGCTGTTGTGGGTTCGTTGGGCAGATAAGAGTTAGAGTCATTATAGACTGTCCAGATTTTACCATCAAATTTCGAAAGTCCTCCTTTTACGTGGAAAACGACATAAGTCCCGACCCAGATATTCCCTTTTAAGTCAACAGCCACGGCATAGACCATATTATCAGGTATACCGGAATTAGATCTGTTATATGACGTCCAGGTTGTATCATTAAATTTTACTAACCCATTAGAATTAGTACCAATCCATTTATTACCCTTCTGGTCGATAGCTATTGCATTAAAACGATCATCAGGCAAAGCAGAATTAGAGCTGTTATAAACTGCCCATTTCTGCCCATCAAATTTAGCTAATCCTTTATTTGTACCAATCCATATATTACCCATTTGGTCAGAAGCAATTGAATGAATAGTATCATTTGGAAGAGTGGAATTAGACTTATTGTAAATGGTCCAATTTGAATTATCATATTTTGCAAGTCCACCGCCTTCAGTTCCAATCCACTTATTCCCATTTTTATCGACAGAAATTGAAAGAATACTATTTTTAGGCAGGCTGGAGTTCAAGAAGTCATAGAAATCCATTTTACCTGTTAATGTGTTAAGTCTTGTAAGGTTTGTAGCATTTCCTGCCCAAAGGAATTGTCCTTCTACGGCGAGACTTGTGACAGTTGATATTCCAAAGTAGTCTATCCACTGTTTTGACTGGCAAAAAAGCAAAGAGTAAGAAAAAGATATAAGCAAAAGAATTCTTTTCATCGTTACACCTCCTAACAGAGTCATACGTATCGAGATCCCGTTATAAGATCCAAATAAATCAGACATTCTATCTGACTAGAAATTTTATTCATTTCCAGCACAAAACCAGGAAGTTGTACACGGCTTTATTATACCAAAAATATTTTTAACTAGTTGTACAAATGTGTAGAAAAGAAGAGTCAGAAAAAATTCTCTATCAAGGCAGGTCTGTTTTGAAAAGTTTAAGGAGGTCCTTATTAGCGAATAATAAAAGTAAAGGCAGAGTAATTCTGCCTTTACTAATAGCTAAATGAGTTTAATTTAAAATTTAGTTACACTCATGCAGTACCTTTATCGAATAGTCCTTCAATTGAAAGATATCTTTCGCCAGTATCATAGCAGAAGCTAAGGACTTTGCTTCCCTCTGGTATTTCTGGTAATTTTTTTGCAACTGCAGCAAGAGCAGCGCCGGAGGAAATTCCGATAAACAATCCTTCTTCTTTTCCGGCTTTTACGGCATATTGAAAAGCTTCATCTTTACTTATCTGAATAACGCCGTCAAGGAGTTCAGGTCTCATTATAGTTGGAATAAATCCAGCACCAAGTCCCTGCAGAGGATGAGCCCCAGGTTTACCGCCGCTTAATACAGCTGAAAGTTCAGGTTCTACAGCAAATACTTTAAGTTGTGGAAATTTTGGTTTAAGGACTTCGCACAGTGCGGTAATATGGCCACCAGTACCAACGCCAGTAATTATATAATCAAGTCCGCCAGGGAAATCATTTAATATTTCCTGAGCAGTAGTTTCGCGGTGAATGCGTGTATTTGCTTCATTATCGAACTGCATAGGCATCCAAGCGTTTTTATTTTCCTTAACAAGTTCGCCAGCCTTTTCGATTGCGCCCTTCATACCTTTTTCTCTTGGAGTCAGTTCAATCTTTGCTCCGTAGGCAGCCATGATCTTTCTTCTTTCGATAGACATTGACTCAGGCATAACAAGTATGAGCTTATATTTTTTTACAGCAGCAACCATTGCAAGTCCAATACCAGTATTGCCACTTGTAGGTTCAACTATAATGCTGTCTTTATTGAGTATACCTCTTTTTTCTGCATCTTCAATCATAGAAAGGGCAATACGATCCTTAATACTACCGCCCGGGTTAGCTCTTTCAAGTTTATACCAGACCTCAATGTTTTTGTCAAAGAGATTATTAATCCTTACTACCGGAGTATTACCAATTGTTTCAAGTATATTGTTTGCCTTCATAATATTTTCCCTCACTCCCTTAAAAGTTAGTTTAAAAAATTCAGCAAATAAATCATAAGAAAACCGGATCAAGAACTATAGCGATCAAGAACTAGATCGAAAAATCAATTGGCTCTTCTTCTGCCTGTCTAGAGCTACGGACCTTTACTTCACTTTTATGGTAAACTATTGAATAAGGAGGTACACTCTCGGTAAGCCATACATTACCCCCTATCACGCTATTATGGCCAATAACAGTATCACCTCCAAGAATTGTTGCACCCGAATAAATAACTGTATCATCCTGTATTGTAGGATGTCGTTTTGATTTAGCAAGCGATTTGCTAACGCTAAGAGCGCCGAGCGTGACGCCCTGATAGATCTTTACATTTTCACCAATTATTGTGGATTCGCCTATTACAGTACCTGAGCCATGATCGATGCAGAAAGATCTTCCAATCTGTGCTCCGGGATGAATATCTATGCCTGTCATCTGGTGTGCATATTCAGTAAGAATGCGTGGGAAAAGGGGCACACCCATTATATAGAACTCATGAGCAATACGGTAAATAGCTATAGCATAAAAGCCTGGATAAGCTAATATAACCTCATCAATATTTTCAGCTGCGGGGTCCCCCTTAGTTATTGCTTCGGCATCCAGGAGCAATTTTTCATAAATAATAGCGGACTTCTGGCAAAAGTTTTCCGAGACCTCATCAATCGACATTTTCATTGACTGCTCCATTGGTCTTAAGATATGAGCAAGGTTCTTTTTAAGAAGCAGCAGTTCTACTTCTATATCATTTGCCGAATAAAATACCTTATTGCCAAAATGGGGAAACAGTATCTGAAGAAATTCTTCGGCGAAGCGTTGGACCTCGGACTTATCAGGCAATATGCAATCAGGCGGTTGTCTTAGTTTAAACAATCTAGCTGAAAACGATTCAGTTTGCGAGCAATTATTTTTATCATTACTTACTTTTTCTTTCATCTGTTATACTCTATTTTTCTCTTATATCATAATAAGATTAACCAGCGGTTAAATTGAACTAGTTCTCTCCTTTAGAGATCCTTTTTTACAATACGCAAAAAAAATCTTTAAAAATCAATAAAAACAAAGGATTGGTGCAATTTTATGGAGGCCGATGTGACATTAAGATGGAAGTTATTTAAAGAAATTTTCAGAAAGAGACAATTTTAATAAGGTTCCCTTAAAAAAAGGAACCTTCGAATGGAAAAATCTTTGCTTAGGTAAATCTTTACTTGGATAAATCTTTATTTTCGGGGTAATTTTATTTTGAGATTTTTTTAGACAGTGACTCCAGCTTAGCTTTAACTATAGATCTTTCAGAATCCTTCATAGCAAGTCCATTAATTTTTAAGAACTCAGAATAAGCCTCATCATAGACGCCAAGCCTTTCCAGGATATCTGCAAAATAGATCCTGTCAGAGATCCTTTTCTGCATATCAGGATACTTTCTAAAGGTTTCTTTTGCCACAAGGACAGAAGATTCCTTAAAGCCGCTTTCAGCTAGTTGTTTTGCACCGTTGATCTTCTTCAGCCCCAGATCGTTTGCAGGTATAGTAGCAGCAAGTTTATTGTCAATTTTCGATCCATAGACAGCCGTAGTTTTTGTCTTTGAATCCGATTTATTCTTCGGGACATTTTTAATTTCCTCAGAAGCAAGGGCAAGCAGAAGCTCATCAACAGAGAGCTTTTTAATACTATTAAGTCCCAGGGCCGAATTACTCTTTAGCAAAAAGCTGCTTGCATCTTTACTAAGCTGTATATATGAGTTCTCACCTGTAACCAGAAGGTCACTTCCCGAAAGTTTATCGCCCTGTTTAATATCGGTCCAATTCTCGCTTGTTCCCCTCAAGGCCAGGACCTTTCCGCTAACCTTTTCAACCTTAAAGGTCTGAGCCACAATGGCAAAAGACATTATAAAAAAAAGTACAATTATCTTATTCATCTATTTTCCTTAAAAAAAAGAGATTTTTCATAAATCAATATTCTTATACTAATACAAATCTACAATCTCAACTGTTCCCTTAGCCAGTCCCATTTTTTCGATAGCCTCGCTATTAAATTTTTCAGCTGCAGTTTCCCAGGCCTTATTAAAATCAGTAAGAGAAGTCATTTCGAGCGGGATCCAAACCTCATCATTGCCTGACTGATCTTTTCTCAGCACATATTTTTTATCATTGCCAGTAATAAGCCTGGCCTGATCAGGAGACAGTTCCGTATTAACTAGCAAATTAACATGACTAATGCTAGAGTCAGACTTAAAATCAACAAAGGCAGTTTGTATGCCAACGCTTTCAAGAAGACTTGAGAAGCCAACGCTCAAGTCATCGCAGGCACCGCCTTTCAGGCTTAAAGTTTCAGATGGAAACTGGACCCTGTTTACAGAAGCTCTTGGATCGCTGACATAAACCATCTGGCTTACATATTTTTCAAAGAGGATCGAAGTTATATAGAACTTAGATAAAGCAGAAGGTAAAGAATCCAGCTGCTGTTTATGGAGCTGAATTATATTTTTTGCAGTAACAAGAGATCTATCAAGGTCGTGCCAGACAAAATACTTAAGGTCAGATACCTTACCATCCCAGCTATTAACGTCGTTTACAAGGACAGGTTTATGGAACTCATCGTCCATCTGGCTGTCGTTTCCAGATGAGACATAAAAATCAGCCTGAGAAATGCCCATTTTCCTGTTTATCCTGGCAGACTGATCGATTATGGTGTAAAAAGGTATTTCAGCCGTATCTTTTGGTGCAATTGTAAAAGATGGTGACTGCACCTTATCGTTATTTATTCCGGAAATACGGCAGTAGGGTTTTACAGAAACAGTTTTATCAGAAAGGTTGATCACTTTAGCTACAGCAAAAGGGCTCTCCAGGTATTTATCGGCAAGAGTAGGAAAAATATCCTGAATTACATTTACATCTACAAACTTTAATATTTTTTCATCTATAGTATTAAGAGCAAAATTAACGCTAAGGACAGCTTTATCGAAACTATAGCTATTGTTTAGAATATTGTGCAAACCCTTTTCACGAAATTCCGTAATGGGGTGCACCTGATTGGTCCGGTCGCTAAAATATTTTACTCCGGTCAGTGATACAGAAAAAAGCCCTGTTGAATAATTAATTCCTGGAACAATTCCAGCAATATATGGCGCCTGATCAATATCGTGAAAGGCGCCTAGAGAAAGGTTTAAGTTTCCACCCAAAAGATCAAATCCCGTATTAACAGAAGCCTGAAAGGACCTGTTAAATTCATAGTACAGCTTTGCATTGAAGTTATTTGTCATCTGGTAATTTAGTCCCAGGAGGAGTGATCTATCCATTTTCATCTTGTAGGGTAAGTTCTCCTCAGAGACGACTGATGCTTCAGCTTTTATGAGGTTAATTGTAGAAAAGCTAAGGTTAAGAAAAGAAGCCGGGTAATAATTCAGGCCCAAATCACCAATCCAGAAGTTATCAGATTCGCTTTTCGTATTAACAACGATAGAGGTAGAATTATTATTATATTTAAGGCTTGCCTGGTCGTTAGAGAACTGCTGCTTAAAATATCTAAAGGAAAAGCCTGCGCTTAAAGTTTTTGAAAGCGGGCGTGAATAACCAAAGCCAAAGAGCTCCTCATAGTGAAAAAGAGATTTAAGCTCTACAGCAAGTGTATCACCAAAATTAATATTAGTCCCAGTATTAAAAGTAAAATCTTTAAAGTACCCAGGAGAATACCTGATATAGAAATAATTATCGTTTAATCTTTTTGAGAGTGAGAGAAGATAAAGGTTGCCATTAAAGCTGTTGGCAAACTCGCCACCATAAGTCACAGAGAACTCCCAGTCCTTTATGCTAGAAAAGGCCGAGCGGTTACTTTCAAGGCCATTCAGGTTAAACTGAGAATTCTTAGAATTCGCCAGGTTACCTGTAAGGTCAAGAGAGTTTTGTGCAAATATTCTATACGAAAAAAGCATTACAATACCCAATGAGGCTATTAATAATCTATTTCGGAATATCGAGCTGAATGCTATGTATGGTTTGTGCAACAATTGTGTTATCTTTTATGATACTTCCTGATTTATACTCTGTTGTTTTTCTTCTAGAAAGAGTAAAGACAATCCTATCGAAATTAGCAAGAGGGAAGTCCTTAAGAAATGAAGAAGGTATCTTAGCCAAGCCCTTATCATCTGTATATATTTTAGCAAAAGGGACAGTATTTTTCTGTGAGATGCTAAGTCCGCTGATAAGGATCTGGATTTTTCCCTGAAGGGCCTTATCCCATTTAATCTTAAAGCTAAGGTCATTATTAGACAAAGATCCGCTTACATCGACCTCGGCAGAAATCTCCTTTGGGGTAGAGATCTCAAACTCATCGGATCTGTTCATAATGCCTTTTAGTCTAAAGTGAATATTTGAATCGTGTACAAAATTAAATGGATCGCCAGAATTATTATTTTTATAGAGCAGGAAGTATGAACCGAGTAAAGTATCTTTTATTGCACCATGTTCTCTAAAAGAAGCCATAAAAGGGACAACCCGTGCCTGCAGGTTATTAAAGCTAACGACGCCCAAAAGTTTTGTCCTATAGCCTAAGAGTTTTCCACCCTGGCGTTTTACAGGCATTTCCCTGTCAAAGAAAGCAGCTTCAGCAAGTTCTTTTACTTCAGTTTTAGACTTATAAGTAGTTTTAATAGAGCTTGCGGAAATTACAACAGAGGTACTGGGGACAGAAAGATCAGTACCAGTAGAATCATAGCCGTTCTTGTATAATAATTCATCATCAGAAGAAATAGTATTAAACTCGAGTGAGCTTTGCTCATCTGAGCTCTCATTGCCAACCAATTCAGTAGGCAGTGGTTTACTGCAGGCAAAGAGCAGCAAAGGAATAAGAGTTATTAATATATAGGCAGATAATTTCTTCATTGTAAGTGTGAATTTAATACAGTCCGGGTTCTAATTCAATATAAAGAAGGACGGCCAGCTACAAAAAGTAGATACCTGGCCGCCACCTTTTCTCATCTAAAGTAAAATCAAAAAGGATATTTATTTAACGAAATAAGGTATACCCCAGGTATTAGTCTCAACCGGGGCCTTATCGTCCATAACAACTCCCCTTGGGATCGCATTAACTACAGCGTGGAAATAACCCATATACTGATTTGTCTTAATAGTAGCTTCATAAACCTTACGGTAAGATGCACCTTCGGGTGTAGAAGAGATCAAATTAAATTTAGTTTTTACTCTATAGTGGCCTTTCATAAAGCTGTCATAGATAGCGCCGTGAGTAACCGAGACAAAGTCAGTATCTGCATAAGCACTAGTCAATTCAACTCTTACCTTAAGGGCGGCACCTTTGGAGACAGAAGGTATCATTCTTCTCTTTCCAGTCATTTTATAGAGATAATAGTTGTTAGGTGAAGTTATATTAAGAGTATCGCCATTAGCAAGGAAAAGGGTCATTTTCTGTATCTGGATATTGCTTGTCAGTGTACCGCCTTCGGGCAATGAAACTGCGACGACTTTCCAGTGCTCCTTTGAAGTATCCTGGCTGGCTGTTTTAACTAAAATAACATTGTGAACAATTGAGGTGCTGAACTGTTTTGATACGACAGTATCTATAACCACAGGACTTCCGCTCTGGGATTTTGTATAAGAACCAGCGACATAGAGAGTACCCTCAAAATTAGAAGTAACCTTGCCATAGGCTGTATCGCCAGAGTAAGTAGCGTCAAAATTTCTGCTAACCCTGGTCATTTTCTGCCAAACTTTTACAGGGTAGATCTGAGTAGCTACCTTGCCAAGAACAAATCCAGTAACATCTTCCTCATTATAGTTTGGTTCAAAAGAAGCGACCGTCTCATCGCTGACAGCTACCTTCTCCATAGCAGCTTTAGTCGACTGGTCTATACTACCCTGTGGATCAACTACGCTATTATCTTTAGAGCATCCTGTCATCCAAACAAAAGATACCAATAATACAAAAAAAGCCATCCAGTTCACTAATCGAAGGTTGTTCGGTTTCATATTGTGCACTCCCTATTTTGTGTTAAAGTTAAAACTATTAAGAATTTCTTTCTCTTATATAGTCATAAGGCGTGCCAGAATAGAATAGCTTGATTTTAGCGTATTTTCGCACTTTTTTGAAATGCATGAGGGAATTCAAATGCCTGGAAAAACACTTCAAATGCCTGGAAAGGGCAAATTCCAGTCACTTACAAGGTTTTTTGCTTATTACTTTAACAAATGGATAATAATCTGATCAAGATAAGAATGATATTTCTGAGGGAGGTTTTTATACTTAGAATTCAGTTTCCCCTTTACACTCTGAAAGTCAGATGGTTTTAGCTTATTTACATCATCTTCAATATTACAGAGAAAGGTTTTGACCTTTGTTCTAACTTTGTCCTGGACCTTAAGGTCGTCAGACTGAGACAGTTCGAGTATAGTCTTTTCGAGGTCGAAGTTAAAGCTGCAGTAAGTTCTAAATGCAATGCCCCTGAAATTTTCGGATACTACTGCCCTGCTTAAGCTGCCCAGTTCCTTTGCCGTTTCATTAATAGAAGAATGGGAGAATTTTTTTTCTCTTAAGGATTCTAATATCATTGTTTCCAGGTTCGACTTATCTTTACTAATTATCTCTTCAGGAAGGTCGCTAAGCTTAATAAAGTCTCTATGGGCCGAACCGGCAAAAATCATAGCGCGTTTAAGTGCAGACTGAAGTTCACGAACGTTACCCCTCCAGTCGTATTTATTCAGCTGATCCGAAGCGGCCTTTGAAAGAGAAAACTTATCCGGACCGTCTGAAGAAAGGAAAAAAGAAGCAATTGCGTTAATATCTTCTTTTCTGTCTCTTAAAGGGGGCAGTTCGATTTTAATTACATTCAGCCTGTAATAAAGGTCCTCTCGGAATTTCTTCTCATTAACCAGTTCTTCCAGATTCTTATTAGTAGCAGCAATTACTCTAACGTCGGTTTTAATTGTCTTTGAAGAGCCCACCTTTTCAAATTCGCCTGTCTGAAGGATCCTTAAGAGTTTTACCTGGAAATTTTCAGATGTTTCACCAATTTCATCCAAGAATATAGTTCCCTTATCGGCTGCCTCAAAACGACCTATTTTATCTGCGATAGCATTGGTAAAAGCTCCTTTTACGTGTCCAAAGAGTTCACTTTCGAGCAGAGTATCAGACAAAGCTGCGCAGTTAACGGCCACAAATGCGTTAAGTTTTCTTCTATCGTTAAGCTGGTGGATTGCCCTTGCAACAAGTTCCTTTCCAGTACCGCTTTCACCTAGAATAAGCGTTGTAGCATCTGTGGGGGCAACCTTTGTGATAAGAGAAACAACAGATTGCATCGCTATGCTTTTATATATAATACCAAAGAAGTTCTCAGAGCTGGTCATCTCCTTTTGCAGTTCGGTATTTAAGAACTGATCTTCCTGCTGAAGTTTTAAGTTTTCAATTTCATTTTTTAAGGCAGAGATCTTTTCAGTCAATTTACCTGACGAAGAAGAGGATAAAGAGCCAATGCCCGCAAGTTCAAGTTCCTTTTCAAGATCAGAGAGCCTTGTTTCTTTTTCCTTAAGTTTTATTTTTAGTTTTTCAGCCTCAGATCTAAAGAAAGTAAACTCAATATTTTTTTTGATTAAAAATAAAGACAGGTCAAAGAGTCCCACAAGCAGCCATGGGATCAAAAAGACTGAATAATCGAGCTGAATATAAAAGATATTCAAAGACAGATAGCTGATAAGGAAAAATAAAACAAAGGCAGAAAGATACCTGATCAGGGCTCTAAAATTCAGGTTCAATATTACAAGCAAAACCAAAAGGACAATAAGTATAAGAGAAGTAATAAGCTCATAGTCTGTTCTTATGTAGCGTTTATTAAGGATGTTATCCAGAGCAAAGGCATGCAGGCCGATTCCTGGGAGCTGGTTATCAAAAGAAGTCTGTATGACGCTTGCCGACTCCTGTGTATCGCTAAGTCCAACAAGGACTATCTTATTTTTTAAGCTATTAAGCGAACTTTTATGGTTTTCAAAAAGGTTAAAGAACTCAAGGAAAGTATAGTTCCTGAATTTTTTCCAGGAAGAGAAGAAGTTAAGTTTAATCAGGCTGTCAGATGGTAATGAAATAGATTTTGCATAAGATTTTTTTGCCAAAGCCAATGAAAATGCATCCTCGCTGATAGAGTTTTTGTGATAGCTAAGAGGCACAAAAATCCCTGCATTCTCAATATAATCCAGATGTCCTGTAGAAAGTTCAGCAATTGACTGTTTTGGCTGAGGGAGAATAAGAGTGCCTGAATTAGGTAAATTACTATAAGACTCAACAACAGAGGAGACCACGACACGGCCAGATCTTCTTATCTCATTATTTAGAAGGTCATTATATATAGACTGGCTAGGCAGCCTATCAGATAGAAAGATCTCTATACCTATAGACTTTACATTCAGTTCTGTAAGATCTTTAATAAGGAGAGCATAATAGCTGCGTTTTAAGGGCCATGGGCCAAGGTTGTCAATATCTGTTTTATCTATATGAATTATTACGATATTTGTATCCGGGTTTTCAGGAGGATTTAGCTTATAAAGAAATCTGCTGCATTTCTGGTCAAAAAAAAGGCTGGAATCGCGGAATATAAATATTGCCAAAAGCGAAATAAGAACAATCAGTATTTTTATATGTAACTTATATTTGGTCATATTAAACTATACCGGAAGAAAATCCTTTATAAGAAAATTAATACAGGTACAACAAGGCTTATAATTCATAAGGTATAAGATAATAAATAATTGTATTTTAGTTACTATGGAAAATAAGGTTCCGATATTAAACTCTCTGTCATATGGGCAGTTTATCAAAAATATTAAGGAATAAAGAAATGAATACAACAAAGAGTGAAAAACTATTTGAAGAAGCAAAGGAATATATTCCAGGAGGAGTAAACTCTCCTGTAAGGGCATTCAGGTCAGTTGGCGGTACACCGCTTTTCATAAAGAAGGGATATGGTTCAAAGATAGAAGACGTTGATGGAAATGAGTATGTAGAATATATTGGAAGCTGGGGTCCGCATCTGTTCGGTCACAATCCCGACTTCATAAAAGACGCGTTAATTAAGTCAATAGAGATGGGAACCAGTTTTGGCGCGCCGACTGAGCTCGAAGTAAAGATGGCAAAGCTTATAAGTGAGCTTGTACCGTCGGTACAAATGGTAAGAATGGTCAACAGTGGTACAGAAGCCACGATGAGTGCAATAAGGGCTGCAAGGGGATACACAAAAAAAGAGAAGTTTATAAAGTTTGAAGGCTGCTATCATGGGCATGCAGATTATTTTCTTATAAAGGCGGGCTCAGGAGCCTTAACTTTAGGAGTGCCTACAAGTCCAGGTGTAACAAAAGGAAATGCGGCAGACACATTACTTGGAGATTTCAATCATATTGAATCAATAAAGAAGCTTGTGCAGAGCAACAAAGGAGAAATTGCAGCTGTAATAATTGAACCTGTAGCAGGAAATATGGGTGTAATTGAAATGAAGAAAGAATTCCTAAAGGAATTAAAGCAGATCTGCCAGGAAGAGAAGATAGTACTTATATTTGACGAAGTAATGACAGGATTCCGCGTCACTTCAGGAGGTGCGCAAAAGCTACTTGGAGTAGAGCCTGATCTGACAACATTCGGCAAGATAATAGGGGCAGGGCTGCCTGTTGGTGCATTTGGCGGGAAGAAAGAGATAATGGAGATGGTAGCGCCAAGCGGGCCAATATATCAGGCAGGAACCTTGAGTGGAAATCCGCTTGCCATGTCGGCTGGATATGCAGCTCTGACATACATAAAAGAGCATCCTGAGGTATATGCCATATTAGAAGAAAAATCGAAATACCTTGAAATGGGAATGAAGGAAAACCTTAAGAAGCTAGGAAAAAACTATGCATTAAACCGCGTTGCCTCGATGATGGCAATGTTTTTTACAGAAAGGCCTGTTACAGACTATGAAGGTGCAGTAAGTTCAAATACAGAACTATATGGAAAATATTTCCACGAAATGCTTAAGCGAGGAATATATCTTGCTCCTGCGCAGTTTGAAGCAATGTTTGTATCTACTGCGCATACAAAAGATGATCTGGAGAAAACAGTAAAGGCACATTATGAATCAATTAAGGCCATAATTTAGTTTTATATACTTTCCTTAATATTTAAAAAGCGG
>JAUZPB010000319.1 GCA_030706145.1 Bacteroidota bacterium | reverse complement strand
TCACCTAGACAAAGAATAACGGTTTTCAGAGAGATCGCACGGTTAACAGAAAAAGGGAATGACCCGGACAGGTTAGAAGAACTGGTAGAACAGTTCGATTATTATGGCGATCAAACTTGTGCAACCGATGGATTATGTGCTACGAGTTGCCCTGTAAATATAAATACAGGTATATTAATTAAGGAGTTAAGAGCTGACAAAATTTCCCCAATAGCTTCAACCGTAGCTGATCTACTGGCAAATAATATGAGTGGAGTTACTACGGGTATGCGTTTTATGCTAGGGGCTGTTGATAAAGTTCACCTTGTATTAGGTACTAATCTTATGAAGACTCTATCTGGTGCCGGAAGGAAAATTACATTTAATAAGCTTCCTCTCTGGAATGAATATATGCCAAAGTCTTCAGGAAAGATAAAACCATCTAAACAAGACAGTTCAATGAAGGAAAACAATTCAAATTCACAACTTAGAGTTGTTTATTTCCCTAGCTGCATTAACCGTTCGATGGGACTTTCAAGAAATTCTCATGAGAAAGAGACTCTGACAACTAAGACAGTATCTTTGCTAAATAAAGCCGGTTATGAAGTTATCTATCCAGAAAACTTAGATAACTTATGCTGCGGGATGGCCTTTGCAAGCAAGGGTTATAAAAAACAAGGCGATATGAAATCTGAAGAGCTTTTAGAGCAGCTATACAAGGCTTCAAATAAGGGCGAATATCCGATATATTTCGATATGAGTCCATGCCTTTACAGAATAAAAGAATTTTTATCTGCAAAAATAAAAATTGATCCGCTTTATTCTGTTCTTAAGATATACGAACCTGTTGAATTCATTGATGAATTTCTTATGGATAAACTTGTATTCAAGCCTATGGACAAAAAGATAGCAATACATCCAACTTGCAGTACAATTAAGCTTGGTTTAAAAGACAAGATAAGAAAAGTTGCTCAGGCTTGTGCAACTGAAGTAATAATACCAGAAACAGTTGGATGCTGCGGATGGGCTGGAGACAGAGGTTTTACATATCCCGAATTGAATGTATCTGCATTACAGAACCTTAAAAGCTCACTACCTGAAGACTGCCACGAGGGATACTCGACAAGCCGCACATGTGAAATTGGCTTATCTGTAAACAGCGGCATTCCATATGAGTCGATAGTTTATCTGGTTGACCAGTGTACAGAAAAAGCACAGATCTTATAAATCTGTGCTTTTCCCTTTGATTTCAATCAAATTTCTTTTTCAACTTTCTGAAAGTTTTTTATAAATTCTTCCAGTCCTTTAAGAGAACTAATGAAAGTTACATTACTATAGTTTGCCAAAAATTCAGGCTTCTCATTCTGAAAAGCTCTTCCACCAACAATAATTTCCAGATCCGGATATTTTTCTTGCACTTCATCTAATGTAGTTTTCAATCTAACAATATTCATATAAAAGCTAACAGAAAGGGCCAAAACATCGGGCTTTTTCTCTTCAAGAAGTTTCATTAGTTCAGAAACCTTTGTATTTGCTCCAAGACAATAGCTTTCCCATCCATTTTCTTCAAAAACATCCGAGACCATTTTAGCCCCTACCTGATGAAATTCCCTTGGCACACAGGCAACAACTACCTTCTTCCCATTTTTATTAGATCTGGAAACATATGGATAGGTTAAGCTCATAAGACATTCAGTAATTGTAGTTGCCATATGCTCAGTAGCTCCACAGATCTTATTAGACTCCCAGAGTCTGCCAATTCTTTCTAATGAGCGCTGAAAAAGTTTTGTGTATAATTCCTTAGGGTCGGCATTATTCCTTAGTAGATTTTCAACAATTTCTGCACACTGAGGTTTATTACCTTCTAATAAATTTGACAAATATTCTAAATACAAGCATTCACTGATCATAGGCAAATCATTTTGTTTTAATTTAAGTTGGTTGATAAAAAGATTAATTCTTATTTATGACTAAACAAAGTAAAATGTATTTAAAGTTCGCTATAGGAACACAATATTCTTGATCCATTTGGGCAAAATAAAGATTGTACAAAGATCAGTAATAATTCTTTCATATTTCCTGCATTTTGAGGCTATTTTGGACGATTTAATACACTGTAATATTTATAATGGTATTATAATGCGTTAAAGGTGGGGTGAAAAAAAAGAAGCCTGAATTTTCTTTTGAAAATAGAAAATTCAGGCTTAGAAAGATTATAATTTAAATATTATAATTTGAATACTATTTACTTCTATTAGAAGCCTAATGATACTGAGAAAATGTGGTTTCCACTAAACCATTTGGCATCTCTATAAGCATAATCAACCTTGATATCAAAGCCTTGTGTCTGGTAATTAAGGCCAGCACCGGCAGTAAAACCAAAAGTGTTGTCATCTTTGTTTATGTCACCAGTATAAGCATAGCCGCCACGAACAAAGAAAGTTTTGTTATAAGAATATTCAACACCGCCTTTGTATTCATCGCCATAATAGTTGGCATTA
>JAUZPB010000318.1 GCA_030706145.1 Bacteroidota bacterium | reverse complement strand
TCAAATGGAATATCAGTCTCAAGAGGAAGGAGTGTATCTGCATGTCCTGATATAAGTGAGGTATAGCTTGCAATGTGCGACTTGCAGCTGATCTTACCGCTAAAGCCTCTGGCTTCCAGAACAGGCTCATTAGCAGCATAGCTTAAAGGTCCGCTCTCATCTTTGAATACTGGAATATCGCTAAGTAAAATTGTTCCATTTGACTTTTCAACCAGCTCGTCGGTGTTGCTAAAAAGATAGTCCATTGTTGTTGTGCCCGAACCTTCTTTTAATACAAGATAACAGCAGTTCTTTGCTCTTGTTATTGCCACATAAAAAAGTCTTAAATCTTCGGCAAGCTTTTCATTTGTGTAAAGCTGTTTATTCGTGGCGTAGTTGTCCGATCCCAGCTCCCACGTATGCTCATAATTATTGTTTATATCATGAAAAAGAAAACTTGCAGGATCTTTTGTAGTGCTCCACATAAAAGGGAGAAAGACTATCGAATATTCGAGTCCTTTGCTTTTATGAACAGTTATTATCTTTACTGCCTTTTCATCGCTTTCAAGCCTTAGCTGGTGCTCTTCTTTCTCGTTATCCTCAGAATTCATGTTCTCGCACATCCACTTAATTAGTCCATGAGGTGAAAGTTTTTCACTGGCTTCTGCCTGGTGGAGGAGTTCCATAAGGTGGAGCAGGTTAGTGTTGCGCCTTTCACCATCAACAAACTCCATAAGGCGAGGCATTACTTTTTCCTTTCCTGTAAGCTCTCTGAACATTTTAATAAATCCCTGGGAATGCCACATGCGGCTGTAATCCCGGAATTTTTCCAGCCACTCTTCAAACAGATTTTCGTTGTCATTAAATTTGTCTATCTCTTCTATGGTAAGTCCTATCATATCTGTTACAAGTGCTGTCTTAATAAGCCTGCTGCTGCCAGGATCAGCAATTGCCCTTAGGAGCCTCTCGATTTCAGTTGCTTCATGACTCTTAAAGACATTTCCTGAGTTATAAATTACTCCTGGAATTCCTGCTTCTGTAAGTGACCTCTGCATTTTGACAGCTTGTATATTTTTCTTTACAAGTACGGCAATATCCTTTTCTTCAATTGGCCTTTGACCTATAAGGGCCCGCCCTTCGCGCCCTAACCTTAAAAGCCTTTTTATTTCTGATGTGGTCGAATGAGTTATGATTTCCTCATCACTCATTTTACTGAACTCGGGATAAAGTTCTGAAAGGCTGGCAGAGGCGTTCCATAGGTGCAGGGGACTGTAGGGCTCTCCATCAATTGTTAAACGCACGTCAGGCTTTACATCTGCAGATGGGGAACTCACATTAATATATTCAATCTCTTTGAACAGAAAAGAATTTTCTTTGCTGAATATCAGGTTTACAGCGCCTATAAGGTCAGGCTGTGAACGGTAGTTGGTTCCAAGCGTACGTTTTGTATATGCTTCATTTTGTGATGCCTTTAGATATGCAAATATGTCAGCTCCGCGGAAGCCATAGATTGCCTGCTTCGGATCACCTATTAGAAACAGAATGTTATCATATCCTGTAAATACCTTTTCAAATATTGCGAACTGTATGGGGTCTGTATCCTGGAACTCGTCGATAAGGGCTGCCTTGAACTTTGTGCGTATGTTATGCGCAAGCATCTCTCCGTTATTTCCCTCGAGTGCTTTGTAAAGATTTACAAGCAGATCGCTGAATGATTGTACATTCTTTGCATTTTTCCTCTCAGAAAGTTCTTTTGCAACGAAGCGTATGAACTGAACTTTTTTAATTGGCAGTATTTTTCTGTAAGCTTTATGTATGTTAAGAAGCTCTTCGCAATCTCTGAAAAAAAACAAGTTGTCTTCAGGGACTTTCTGACCTTTCTTAATGCCCGATGAAATTTCTTCAAGTGTGAATTTTTCAAGCTTTTCAAATTCAGGTGGCGGAAGCTCTTTCCCGCTTAAGTGCTGCTTAAGACTCTCGATGAGCGCGGCCATTCTTTCAAACTTATATTTTTGCTGATTGAAAACTGATGTGTTTGAAAATATTTTTATTATTTCATCAAAGTGTTCAGATAGTGTAATTCTAAGCTTATTTATTGCTGCAGCATATTCCAGTTCAAGATCTTTGTCGTCGAAATTTTCGTTGGGTATTAGTTTTATATTAGATAGGTCTTCAATCCTGTCTGCCAGGTGCAGCAGGGAGTCGAACGTTATCTTTGAAACTGAATTGTTCTTCAGGAAGCTTATCATATAGGAAGGCTGATCTATTACATACTTGCGCCAGTAATCCTCAACGATCTCACGTTTAATTTCACTGTCATCTTTTATGAGTTCTACATCGAAGAGTATTCCGCTTTCAAATGCATTTTCATTGAGCATTCTGCGGCAGAAACTATGAATGGTAAATATATTGGCTTCATCAAAATTTATCAGAGCTTCTTTTAGCAGCTTTATTGCATGAGTCCTATCTTTGATCCTGGGAATATAATCCTGCTGAAAATTATCTTTTAC
>JAUZPB010000317.1 GCA_030706145.1 Bacteroidota bacterium | reverse complement strand
GATAAATGAATTGTAATTACTAAAGTGGGAGCCCACAAAATCTTCTTTTATATTTTCTCCTTTTTCAAAGGGCAAGGAAATTGAGCTATCCTCATCCATAATATCTACTGGTGCAATTGCAGTAAAGCCATGGTCTTTTGCCGCCTGTTTATGCTCTTCAGTACTTGCACGCATGCCGCCATATGCTGTATTGCACTCTACAATTGTTCCATTAACAGAATGAACAAGATCTTTGATCAGATCTGGTGAAAGATAATTATTTCCGCCTGGTTCACCTGTGCTTATCTTTACAGCAACTTTGCCTGGTAATTTGCGGCCAAGAGCTTCATAGATTGCCATAAGTCCTGAAGGACTTATATCCTTTGTCATGTAGACAATAGGTTTTGCACTATTACTTTTCCCGTTATTATCAGGTTCACTGCCAGTTGTCCGGGGGGAATTTGCTGCATAGCACCCGCAGGAAACGGCCAGAAGCATAAAGGCTATAAGTTTCATGGAATTAAAACATTTCATTCGTTTTCTCCTTTTATCAGAATATTACTTTTAGGATTATTCTATATAGATAGATTTTAACCAAAGCCTTGTTCGAAGCTTATTGCAAAAATAATAAATGGCCCAATATGATGCTTTTCTCTGCGGCTCTTTTAGTTTTGCCATGCGGCTCAAAATAAACATTTTCAAATTTGACGTTTTAAGTGGGTAGTTCCCAAACAGCGCTATAAACATATTCCTTCAGTTTTACAGTATGTATATTTCGCTGACTAGACCAGGATAAGACCTCTCCAAGCACATTTACATAATTACGTTTCAATTATAAGAATATTTTACTAGATTTATTCATTATTATGCTCTAAAAACCATTTAATTTATCACCAAGGGAATTCCCTGCAAATGTTGAATCTAATTGAAACGAAGTTTCGCCCTGTAATTGAAATCCTGTCAGAAGGATTTGTTATTTGTACAGTTGAAAGGAGTGATGACCGCACAGTAACTGACTTTGTCTACCAGTATTGCAACAGTGCTTTTATTGAAATGGCAAAGATTGAGGATAAAAATTGTCTGCCCGGCAGGAAAATGTCTGATGTTACTCCCGGATTTCTAAATAGTGATCTATTTGATACCTGCCGCAATTCTGCCCATCACAATCAACCAGCATTCCTTTATTCATCCTATATAAAGGAAGCTGTAATCGGAAGAGAAATTGATGGGTACTTCGATATAAAGATAACAGTTTCTAGTGGTCAGCTTGTAATAATACTTCATGATGTTACTAGTGTGAAAAAAAGCGAGCTTCAATTAAAGAAAGTTGCTGATGACCTCGAAGAAGAACGAAATCTCCTTAAAGACTTGCTCGAAGAAAATAAACGTGTTACGGACGCTCTTGAAAAAAGTGAAGAGGATTTCCGCCTTCTTTTTGAGAACAGCTTTGATGCTATTTTCGTTATGGAGATTGATGGACGAATTAACAGATGTAATTCAGCTGCTGAAAAACTCTTCGGCTATTCTGAGGAGGAGTTGTTAAGGATCGGCAGACCGGGCTTTGCAGATAAAACAGATCCAAGATGGCCTGTAGCCCTAAAGGAAAGATCCGAAACGGGGAAATTTATTGGTGTGCTAAATTATATACATAAAAATGGTACTGTCATTCCTGGAGAGACAAGCAGTCAGATCTTCAGGATGAACGATGGGACACTCAGGATCAGCACTGTGGTCAGGGATGTAACAGGACGAATAGAAGCTGAAAGAATGATACAGAAAGCAAGCAAACAGCTTCAGGAAAATCAAAAAAGGTTTGAAAGGGCTGAGGCCCTTGCTAATGTGGGCAGCTGGGAATTGAATGTTAAAACCGGTGAAATGGAACTTTCGGATGAATTTATTTCAATCTTAGGACTAGAATCAGGTACAAGTAAAATCACATTAAGTGATTACTTTAAGATTGTGCATCCTGAAGACAGGGAAAGGCTCATGCAAATGTCTTCAAGTTATCATAAAGAAGGTCGGCCGCTGGATATTGAATATAAGATAGTTCGCCCGGATGGACAAATAAGGTTTATTCATGGCATAAGTGATTCTTTTAATGAAAAGGGTCATAAAGAGAACATCCGTTATGGCGCTGCTATGGATATTACAGAATCTAAACTTCAGCAGATTGAACTGCTTAAGACTCTTGAAGCACTTGAACGCTCAAACAGGGATCTGGAACAATTTGCCTATGTAGCTAGTCATGACCTCCAGGAACCTCTTAGAATGGTGTCTACTTACTCTACGATGCTGCAAAGAAAATTTAATAATGATTTGGATGATAAGACAAAGCAGTATATGAGCATTCTTATTGAAAGCTCAAAACGCATGAATTCACTTATTCAGGGACTGCTTGATTTTTCACGCATTAATTCTGCAAAACAGGAATTTAATGCCGTTGATCTGAATGTTCTGATTAGTGATGTATTGAAAGATCTTTCAGTTTTAATTATGGAGTCAAAAGCAGAAATTAAAATAGATAAGCTGCCTT
>JAUZPB010000316.1 GCA_030706145.1 Bacteroidota bacterium | reverse complement strand
TTCCAGATCAACGAAGTAATCACTGATAATGATTCAAAATCTAATAGTCCTAAAAAACCGGAATACAAGGAAGCTTCAAAAAACAGGAAAAACAGGTGGCTGACCTATGATCAGCCTGGATTTGCATACGGAAATCCACCATACAGCGAAGGATACAATCCTTTTACTAAAGGAACTGTCCGCTTCATAAAAGCAGATACTGCTGCTTCGGCTGAAGCAAGCTGGATTCCTGATATTCCTGAAACTGGTGAATATGGGATTTACATTTCATATAGCTCGACAGATAAAAGTGTTTCAGATGCTTTATATACCGTATACCATGCTGGCGGTAAAACTGAATTTCACATAAATCAAAAGATTGGTGGAAGTACCTGGATCTATCTTGGTAAATTCAAGTTCCTGAAAGGTTACAATCCTGAGATGTCAAAAGTCACACTATCTAATAAAAGCTTGGAAGGTAATGACAAGATTATAACTGCCGATGCAGTACGCTTTGGCGGCGGTATGGGACTGGTTAGCCGTAATGGATTTACAAGCGGAAGACCAAAATTCCTTGAGGCTGGCCGCTATTGGCTTCAATTTGCCGGAATGCCAGATACTCTGGTCTATAATCTTAACAACGGAACTAATGATTATAACGATGACTACCAAGGCAGAGGTGAATATGGGAATTATCTTAAAGGAGCTCCATTTGGTCCAAGCAGAAACAAAATGGCAAAAGGACTAGGTATTCCAATTGATCTTTCTTTAGCTTTTCATACTGATGCTGGTATAACAAAAAATGATACTACCATTGGGACTCTTTCTATTTATAGTTCGGAAGGAAATGACAAGAAATCAGAATTCCCCGACGGACAGTCAAGACTTACAAGTAGAGACTATGCAGACATTGTCCAAACTCAGATAGTAGATGATATTAGAAAACAATTCGATCCGGCCTGGAACCGCAGACAGCTAATGGATGCACGCTATAGCGAAGCAAAAAGCCCTAACATGCCTGGAATATTGGTCGAACTTCTTTCACATCAAAATTTCCTCGACATGAAATTTGAGCTCGACCCAAGATTTCGTTTTCTTGTCTCTAGAGCAATGTACAAGGGAATGCTGAAATATTTAGCAAACTCTTACGGCTTCGAATATGTTGTCCAGCCTTTATCTGTAGATCATTTCCAGGCTATTTTGAACTCTGATGGTTCAGCTACTCTTAAATGGAAACCAGTACAAGATCCACTTGAAAGTACTGCTACAGCTAAAAATTATGTCGTTTATACCAGAATTGACAATGGCGGCTTTGATAATGGCCAGCTTACAAACCAGACTGAACTTACAATTCATGGACTTAAGTCAGGGGCAATTTACAGCTTTAAGGTTACTGCAGTAAATGAAGGTGGAGAAAGCTTCCCATCAGAGATCCTGTCGGTATGCCATAATGAAAAAAACAGAAAACCTGTCCTTATTATTAATGGCTTTGATAGAATTTGCGGCCCGGCTTCTATTAGTACACCTGAAATGACGGGCTTCCTTGATAATGAAGATGCAGGAGTTCCTGATAAATATCTACTTGGTTATACTGGTCAGCAGTTCGACTTTAATACAAATTCACCTTTTGTTACAAACGATGCTCCTGGACACGGTGCAAGTCATGCTGATTGCGAAACAAGTATCATTGCAGGCAATTCTTTTGACTACCCATACGTTCATGGCAAAGCAATTAAAGAATCTGGCTTCTCTTTCTCTTCTTGCAGCGATGAAGCTGTCTGCGATAAGATGGTTGATATGAATAATTATAAATTTGTCGACCTGATTCTTGGAGAAGAAAAAGAGACCCATTTCCAGAAGGCTATTATGGATTCTCTTAAAGGCACTCAGTTTAAGGCATTCCCGGCCGAACTACAGAATGCAATTTCATCATTTTGCCAGTCTGGAGGCAACCTCTTTATTTCGGGCGCTTATGTAGCAAGTGACCTTTTCAAGGGTAAAGCTAAGGATAATCCTGATGTTAAGTTTGGAAAGGAAGTACTTAAGATAAACCTGGCAACTGACCACGCATCTAAGTCCGGAAATGTCTTTTCTACTTCAAATGACTTTATGCATAAAATGAACATATTTAACTTTAATACTAAACTTTCACCAGATATTTACACTGTTGAAGCACCTGATGCAATTGACCCTGAAAAAGAAGCATCGACTATTTTAAGATATGATGAAAATAAGTTTAGCGCTGCTACAGCTTATAAAAAGGACTATGGTGTAATTGTCTTCGGTTTCCCATTTGAGACTATACTAACTGATGAGTCCAGAAACGCAGCTATGAGATCTATTTTGAATTATTTTGGAATGAATCCTCTTCAAGTTGCTGGACATTAATTAAGTAAAAGGGTAAAAAAAAGAGATAACAAATATCACATTTTTAGAAATTTTATGTTGCAAATAAGCTCATTTTAATGTAATTTTGTTATCTCAAAAGCCGAAGTGGCGGAATTGGTAGACGCGCTGGACTCAAAATCCAGTCTGGCTTACACCAGGTGCCGGTTCGAGTCCGGCCTTCGGTACA
>JAUZPB010000315.1 GCA_030706145.1 Bacteroidota bacterium | reverse complement strand
TGTTCGTCAGTTGGAGTCCCTCCTTCATCAATACGTATGATTTCACGCCCCAGTGAGGCTAATTCTCTTGTATCGACTCTGAAGTTGTTTCCTTCGCCATCTAAACCGCCTTTATCTTCAACATTATTTTTCTTGCAATAAACTTCAAAACCTTTTGAAGATGCTGTTGCTTCTGTGTCTTCTTTGTCTAGTAATCCGAAATACACTGCAAGTTCATAAGGTAGTGTCGAAAATCCCGAACAGTCAAGTCCATACTTAGCATCATGACGAAATTCCTCAGACTGTGGGTCATCCAGATCCAATATATCTCCACCCCACCTGTAGAAGTCTTTTCCAAAATAGATCTGAAATAATTCATGTCCAAAGAGTGCAAGTGTGTTTATCATTTCTTCTTTAGGCATCTTCTTTAATTCATCAAGATGGGGAAGAACTATTGGTCGGACCACTTCTTCAAGAAATTCTTTGTTAGCCGTTTTGTATCCGCTGATTACCTTCCCGCCTGGCTTCTTAATATCCACCTTTTCACTTTTTATATCAGCATTAAATTTTGCTTTTTGCTCCTTTGTGGGAGTAGGGATTTCTATTTTTCTTGCAAATGAATTATAACTCATTGAAAGCTGATTTGAAGTCTTACTGGTGGCAGAACAGCCAGTAAGCGAGGCTGCTATGAGGAAAGGGAGAACCTGAAACGAAAATTTTGTAAGCAAGTTATTCATAACACTCCTATTCTGAATTAATTTGATGAACAAACTTACAAAATCCCATGCTAAATTCCATCTGGGCAAAAAAAAGTCCCGGACTTGCCGGGACCAATAAACTAAAAGCTTACATAGAGGTTATTCAATAACAGAAAAACCTGTATATTTCTGCAAAACTTCGGGGACTAATATCTTGCCATCAGCTGTTTGGTTGTTCTCAAGTAATGATACCATTAACCTGCTTGTAGCTAGTCCTGAACCATTTAGTGTATGAACAAACTCTGGCTTTTTTGTCTGTTCATTGCGGAAACGGATATTTGCTCTTCTAGCCTGGAAGTTTTCAAAATTACTGCATGATGAAGCTTCCAGCCATTTGTTCTCAGCAGGTGACCATGTTTCTATATCGTAACACTTTGCTGCTGAAAAACTTAAATCACCTGTGCAGAGCATTAGTACTCTGTATGGAATTTTTAATGCCTGGAGTATATCTTCTGCATCTTTTACTAGCTTTTCAAGCTCATCATATGAAGTCTCTGGCTTAACAAATTTAACCATCTCGACTTTGTTGAACTGGTGGACCCTTAAAAAGCCTTTTGATTCTTTTCCATATGATCCAGCCTCACGCCTAAAGCAAGCTGAATAACCTACATAGTAAATGGGAAGATCTTTCTCTTCAAGAATTTCACTCCTGTGGAGATTTGTAATTGGTACTTCAGCCGTCGGAACAGGGTAGAGTTCATCTTTTTCAATAGCATACATGTCCTCTTCCATCTTTGGCAGCTGTCCTGTACCTTTCATTGAATCTCTGTTTACTAGAAAAGGAGGGAAGATTTCTTTATACCCATGTTCGTTTATATGCTTATCGAGCATGAAATTGATAAGAGCCCGTTCTAGTGTGGCTCCTTTTCCCATATATACTGCAAAGCCGGAGCCGCTTACCTTTGCTCCTCTTTCGAAATCAAGTATCTTTAGCTTCTTTCCAAGCTCAACATGATCTGTTGCTTTTTTATCACTCTCTAAAGAGAAGCCATCGGGAAGCCAACGCTTTACTTCAACATTATCAGCTGCAGATTTACCCACAGGAACTGTCGAACTTGGAAGATTAGGAATATACATGAGGATCTTATCTAATTCATCTTCAACATTTTTTAACTGACTGTCATAGTCGGTTATCATGTCTGAAACCTGTTTCATTTCAGCCATTAAAGCTGATGTATCCTGTCCGGATTTCTTCATCATAGGAATCTGTGAGGATGCTTGATTGCGCTTCATCTTTAATTCATCAGTATTCAGAATAAGTTGGCGCCTTTTTTCGTCAAGAGCTAATATCTCATCAACTCTGCTTTTCTCATTTTTGTTTTGGATTCCCTGCTTAACAAGTTCGGGATTCTCGCGGATAAACTTGAGATCTAACATATTTTCCTTCTCTATTTAACTACAATATTATAAATTTTGTTTTTGACGTATATTTCCTTTACTACTGCTTTGCCGTCTGTGTGTTTATTAACACTTGGATCATTAAATACAACGCCCTTTACAAACGCTTCATCACTATTGTTGGGAACTTCAATCTTTGCCCTTAATTTGCCATTTACTTGTACGGCAATTGTTACTTTGTCTACAGTAAGAGCGTCCTTATCGACGTCAAACCACTTCTGTCCCTCAAAGATTGATTTTTCCATCCCTAGAAGCTTCCAGCATTCTTCTCCTAAATGAGGTGCAATAGGAGATAAAAGCATAGCAAATCTCTGCAATGTATAACTCTGAAGTTCGGCTCTGCACTTTTCCAGGTTTTTACTGAGCTCATTTATAAGCTCCATCAGAGATGCAACTGCAGTATTGAACCTGAAATTATTTATTTCTTC
>JAUZPB010000314.1 GCA_030706145.1 Bacteroidota bacterium | reverse complement strand
CTTGCCTAACCAAACATCCCTTGCCCAACGAAACAAAAAATAAACATTATGATAATCTTTCTTTAAAATTAACTTAATATTGGAGGATAATCTTTGCAGTACAACAATAAATAGACTGGAATATGATACAGAAAATATTGATTGTGAATAAAGACCGCGAATATATGAATTGGTTGGTGCAGCTATTAAATTCTGAAGATTTTACTGTATCATGTGCTGACGATGGGAAAGAGGCACTTGAAAAAATTGGTGAATTGCCTGATATGGTAATACTAGATACATCATTACGAAAAATGAATGGCTTGGAGGTCCTACACGAGATTAGGCATAATGAACAGTATAAACATATACCCGTTATATTTATTGCATCACAGGATTCAGAAGCCGCAGAAATAGCTGCCCTGGAAATTGGGGCTAACGACTTTTTGACAAAACAGATATCTGCCAGCAAATTGATTGCAAGAATTAAATCTAATTTAAAAAAGGCTTCCGATCTTCAGGAACTCTATAATGATCTTCAGCATAGGGTTAAGATTGGTCCACTGGAAATTGATAAGATAAAGCATGAAGTATTAATAGAAGGTAACCTTATAAGCCTTCCAAGAAAAGAGTTTGATGTTTTATTCTATTTGGCATCACAATCAGAAAAGGTCATAAACAGAGACAAAATACTAAAAGAAATATGGGGAAGTAATTCTTTGGTAAAGAAACGCACTGTGGATGTCCATATTAGAAAAATACGTATGAAAATGGGATCTCACTTCGACCTTATTCAAACTATAAAAGGATCAGGCTACAAAATAAAAAGCACGTAGTATTCACAAAAATTAAGTCAATTGAGATAAAAAAAACATTCAGCATTAATAAATCTTAATGAATAACTCGTAAAAAATAAGGATTGATAAAGACTTTATGAAAAATGAGAACATACAAATCCAGACTAATAATCTGAATCTCTATTATGGAGAGAAACAAGCCCTGAAGAATATTTCGATGGATATTTATACTAACAGGGTAACAGCTTTTATCGGACCTTCCGGTTGTGGAAAATCTACCTTCCTAAGAACACTTAACCGGATGAATGACCTTATCAATAACGTGAACATTGAAGGAGAGGTTCTTATTGATGGAGTTAATATTTACGAAAATAGCATAGATGTAGTTGAACTAAGAAGAAGAGTGGGAATGGTGTTTCAGAAATCAAACCTCTTTCCTAAATCTATATATGATAACCTTGTTTTTGGCCCAAAGCTAAATGGTATTAGAGATAAGAAAGTATTAAATGAAATAGTTGAGAAAACATTAAGACAAGCTGCAATTTGGGATGAGGTAAAAGATAGATTATACGAAAATGCTTTAAGCCTTTCCGGCGGGCAGCAGCAGAGACTCTGCATTGCAAGGGCCCTGGCAGTAAATCCAGAGGTAATTCTGCTTGATGAACCTGCAAGTGCGCTTGACCCCATTTCAACTTCTAAAATTGAACAATTATTAGTTGAACTTAAACAAAGCTATACTATTGTCATTGTAACGCATAATATGCAGCAGGCTGCAAGAGTAAGCGACTATACGGCCTTCTTTTATATAGGCGAGCTGATTGAATATGATAAAACATCAAAGATCTTTACAAAACCATCTATCAAAAAGACCGAAGAGTATGTAACAGGGAGGTTTGGGTGATCTTTATCCCCAAATCCTGGGATGGCAATAAGCAGAGAAAATAGTTTCTGATTTAATGCTAGGTTAATAACCGGATTATTTCAGAAGACTATTTATACTGTTTTCTCAGAGTTAATTGCAGTAATTTCTTAAAATATTAAAAAGCTTTGCTATATCAAGGGGCTTAGTTAGTAAATGATTTCCGCCAAACATTCTTACGTCAGTTGCACTGATCAGCTCTGGATACCCCGTGATTACAATAATTGGGACTACTGGATTACTCTTTCTTATTAAGGAAAATAATTCCACACTTGATTTAGTCTTAAACATGAATTCAGTGATAACAAGATCGATTTTTCTTCCGTTTGCCTTAGATAAGGCGTCTTCAGTGCTGCTTGCTTTTATTATATTAAAATCCTCTAGAGAAATTACTTCTTCTAATCTGCTTAAAAATTTGGGATCATCATCTACTAAAAGTATAGTTGATTTGTATAAGAACTGATTGTCTAAAAAATAATTTTCGTAATAGCTGTTTTCTAATTGCCTCATAAATACCTTTCTGTTTGTTTATTATTACTGTCCAAAATATAATATACGAATATTATCTGAGTATTAAGCATATGTTAAGAAATCATTAAATATTAAATTCTTTACAATAACTTAACATTGACTTAACAATAACTTAACATTGGAATTATATCTTTGTAATAGAACACCTATCAAAATTCAAAGAAACTTCCTAAAATTATGAAGTTTGAAAAAGTTGATATTATTTTAAGTCAGAAGGGGATACAAAACTATGAAAAGTAAAATCTTACTGGTAGATGATGAGCAGGATATAATTGAATTTCTTCAATATAACATAGAAGCTGCGGGCTACGAGGTTATTAGCGCTTCGAATGGAAGCGAGG
>JAUZPB010000313.1 GCA_030706145.1 Bacteroidota bacterium | reverse complement strand
GCCTTAGTGTCCATCGTGATGCAAGCCAAAAGAGATGTAAAAATTAGATCATGAGCAAAAATAAGAGCTAATAAAAAAATTTGATGCTCGGGATGGGATTCGAACCCACGAATTCCTACGAAAATAGGCCCTCAACCTATCGCCTTTGACCTGGCTGGGCAACCCTCGCATACTTTTAAGGATCACAAGAGTACCAAAGATCGATCTATAACAAGATTATCCGGCTTCAAGAGAAACCCATAGCTCAATTTAATTCATATGGAACGTGTTATTATCCTTGGTGCAACCGAGTTAGTTGCTTATATGGGCTAAGAAATGGTCAATGAGAAAAGAATTAATTAAAGAGGTGCGATCCGAACACAGAACTCCTACGAGAATAGATTGAGAACTTATCGCTGATGACTATAATTGCTAATTGCATTTTATTATCCTATGGGAGTTTATAGATTGGCTACAATAGGCATAGAGTTTTCATTTTAGATACTTTTTTAGAGGGTTAAGAGTAAATGAGGAAGATTTGAGATTTTTATCTACAAAATCGAAATTTTTCTAAACATATATTCATGCCCAATAATGTTATATATTCGAAAAGAGAAACGAGCCTTTCGAGCATATGCCATTTAATAGGAGTTTCAAGCTGTGTGGGTTCCATCCCAATGATTCTCATCAGGACGTCAATCCACTCATCTTTAGTAAAGTTCTTCCTTTCCACCAGGATCTCCTGGAGGTTCATATTAGGGATCTGGATAGGTTTCAGGCTGGAGATGATGAAGGGCGAAGAAGCTGATTCTGTGGAGTACTCCATCTTGATCATGCACCAGATTCCGCGGGGCAGTGTCGCGACTTTGCTTCAAATTCAAAGTCTAATTTTTTGGGACTGTATATCGTTTAGTTTAGCGACTTTTTGAGATTTATAATTTTACAGAACTTTCGCGACACTGGCTATATAACAATGTACCATTTTTGTGATAAAGTTTAGTATCAGGAACAATGTATTTTCCAGCAAAAGCGTTATCATTAAACATATTACTAAAAAAATTAGTTACCTGCGAAAGTAGTTATAGTAAAAGTCGATTATATAGAAATATAATTTATTTTGTAAGGGAGGTTGTTATATGATCGAGTATATTATTATAGCCATTGTCATTATACTTATTCTAATCTTTGTTTATTATTTCAATAGACTTAATGTGCTTTCTAATACAATAGATAATTCATGGGCACAGATTGATGTTCAACTCAAAAAGAGAACTGACCTTGTGCCTAATCTGGTTGAAACTGTAAAAGGTTATGCTGCGCATGAAAAGTCTATTTTTGAAGATGTAGCTAATGCAAGAGCACAGATGATGGGCGCACAGACAGTTGAAGAGAAGGACCAAGCCGGTAACATGCTTGCTAAGACTCTGAAGTCGCTTTTTGCAATAGCTGAGAATTATCCAGAACTCAAGGCAAGCCAAAATTTCCTTATGCTTCAGGAAGAGCTTTCTGGAATTGAGAATAAAATTGCTTATGCTAGGCAACATTACAATGATACTGTGCTCGTTTTTAATAACCTTGTAACTACTCTTCCTGGTTCAATTTTTGCTGGTATCCTTGGGAAGAAAGGAAGACCGTATCTTGAGATTTCAGCAGCTGAAAGAGAGCCTGTTAAAGTTAAGTTTTAAACGATTTCCTTCTTTTCTTTATTTTTAGGTGTGATATACTTTGCGAACTATAGAAGACCAAATATCTGCGAATAAAAGAGATTCCATCATTCTGGTAGGTGTTGTAAGTGCTGCACTAGTTGTTTTGTTCTATTTGTTTGCACAAATTTATGATCCTTCACTTGTATTTTTATTTCTAATTATCGCTGTAATTCTGTCTACTCTTGGCACGATTTCTTCTTATTGGTATTCAGATAAGATTGTGCTTTCCGTGACGAAAACTCGTGAGCCGACACCGCTTGAACAGGCACACCTTTCGAATGTTGTTGAAGGACTTGCGATTGCGGCAGGCATTCCTGCACCCCGTTTTATTATAATTAAAGATGACACTAATCTAAATGCTTTTGCAACAGGAAGAGACCCTAATCATGCTGTTCTTGCAGTGACATCTGCACTTCTTAATGTCATGAACAGAGAAGAGCTTGAAGGTGTGATCGCACACGAAATGTCTCACATCGAGAATTATGATATTAGATTCGCTTCTATGGTAGCAGTACTTGTAGGTATTGTTGTGATTGCTTCACAGATTTTCCTTAGAAGCATGTGGTTCTCTGGCGGTAGCAGAGATAGAAAAGGTGGGAATGTCATATTTTTATTGATTGGCATTGTACTTGCTATACTTGCGCCGATTTTTACGCAGTTGATTCAGCTCGCAGTTTCACGACAAAGAGAGTATCTTGCTGATTCAAGTGGGGCGTACCTTACGCGCAATCCTATGGGGCTTGCTTCTGCACTTGAGAAGATAAAAGACTACAATGTGGATACGAAGGTGAATGGAGCTGTAGCACATCTTTATTTTACTAATCCATCAATCTTTAAAAATGCAAATTCCTGGTTTGCAACACATCCACCCATTGATGAGAGAATTAAGAGACTCAAAGAGATGTGAGCTTTTAGGTTTTTGAGTTTAGGAAGAGT
>JAUZPB010000312.1 GCA_030706145.1 Bacteroidota bacterium | reverse complement strand
GAAATTAAAGCCAGAATAGTCTGTGAGCTTGCAAATGGCCCAACAACTCCTGCTGCAGATATTATTCTTAATAAAAAAGGTGTTCATGTAATTCCAGACTTGCTTGCTAGCGCAGGAGGAGTTACAGTATCTTATTTCGAAATGGTGCAAGATAGCTATTCATATTTCTGGGATGAAAATCTTGTGCACCAGAGATTGGACCAGAAACTGACTAAAGCATATCATACAGTTCATGAAGCTGTGCGCGAAAAGAACATCCACCCGCGCCTTGCTGCACTTGTAGTAGGCGTGGCCCGCGTTGCCGAGGCCTGTAAGCTAAGAGGCTGGGTATAACTACTTCTTACACAATTATTTTTTACTCAGCCATCTTAACTATAATTACTGAAGCTTCTTTAACTCGCTGGCTTTATCTTTGTTATATATTGGTGTCTCACTAGTCAAATCGACTACTAATAACTTAAGACAATCCTCAAAATCGTTTTTTGTCATCTCTGTTAAAGGCGGCAAGTATTTGTTTGCCTTAAATACTCCATAAGTGATTACATCTCCTTTTATGTTGTCCCATAAAAGCATGCGCCCTTCAATGTTAATGTGTCCATCTCTTGCGGAATTCTGACTTATATAGCCCTGACTTACTCTATTTGAATTTGAAAAATTGTAAAATGATCTGAGCGTCGTTTGATATAATATTAATATTAGTCCTGGATTAGTATTCTCGGCATCTTTTATTATTGTACCTTTTACAGGAGAATTTACAAATTCCCATGTTTTTCTGTTCTTGAAAAACTGTTTGTCTTTTAAATAGCTTTGCTTTAGCTTAATTATCCGTGTGTCCTTTATAGTAGAATATTCCGATAAATACTTAAGCAAACTATCTTTGAAGAAATTCTCAAAATTGCCAATGTTATTGTCAATAAAGTCAATTGTGTTCTTATCGGCAGAGTTAATAAGACTGTCTTGAATTACAATACCCAGTGTTCTGTCATTAAATGTCTTTTCCGTATAGACTGGATTTACCTGTTTGTAAATTGTTGCTCCGGAACATGCAATAAAATAAAATGAGAAATATGTAATAATGAACACTTTTATTAACAATATACTTCGCATCTTGGCCTATTTTTAATGTTAAAATAATTTTTCTATTCCGCTTATACTAAACTGCAACGATTCTATTTCTTTTCCGTTATAATCAGAAAAAATAAGAAATCTTGAGCTCACATACTGCAAGTCGAAATGATCAGCAATAAAATCAATTGTGCGGCTGTCACAAAGTTTAAGAAGTTTTAGTAGTCCTTTTGTCCTAAAGCCCACTCCTTTTGACTCAAAATCGCTATAATAGCTGTCTCCGGCAACACTGCCCGAATAAAACTGTAACATTTCACCAATTTCAAGTTTCAAACCTCTGTGCCTGATAATTTTTTTGTTTAATTCGCCGCATATAAGGTTTTTCCATATATTAATATCTTTAAGCATTCCCTTATACTTCAATTTGTAGTCATAGTCTTGATAAATTTCATAATATACCAATAGATCTTCTATTTCTGTTGACCAGTCCATAGTTAAAAGACTTAAAGTGTTTCCAGAGGAAATATCCATCTCTATTCCTGCCGAAAGTGTATATCCAAGATTGTCGGTCCTTGCAATTGGATCTGATTGTGCTGGATTTATAAAATAAAATTCTCCCCCCTGATTTCGCCTAGCATATCCCAAAGAAAGGTTTAGTTTAGGTGATAGGTAAAGTCCTTTTGAATACTCGATTCCTTGCGGGAGACCCGAGAGTTTCCATATAGGTGCAACTAAAAGTAAACCATAATCTGCTGCTCCTAGACTTGCCTTATAGGTTTTCCCTCCAAGTCCTCTAAACTTTTCTGTAGCCTTCTTGTATGTAATTCCAAAGTTTACACTTACATAATAATCAAAACCTATTCCAAGCGAGTATGAATTGCAGTAGTCCTCGTCATTGCCAAAACTTTCTCCATAATCAAATCTGCTTTTCATATAGCCAAGCCCTACTCTGAATGGAAATCCTTTGATAAGTTTATCAAAGTTCCATCCTGCATTAAATGCCCGGCTTTCAAATGTGACATCTGGCCCATTTACCGGTGATGGCCATGCTAATTTCTTCGGGCTTAATTGAAATGAAAAGTTACTTTCTTTTGAACTATATCCAAGTCTTGCAGGATTGTAATAAAACCCGAAAGCATCATTTATTGGTGATGATGTTCCTATAGAACCCATAGCGTTGGAAATTGGAGATGGGGAAAATTGTGACGAAATCATTCCTGCATCCGGGTGTGTTATTTGTGAATATATACAACTGCTTAAAAGGGAAAGAATAAAAATTAGGCAAATACGAATACTCATCTTATACCCACCCCCTCAGGAAATAGTGATGTGTAAATTTATATTAAAAAAGAAATTATCGAAATATATTATCTAATAACTATTATAGCATGAAAAATCCCTGCTACGGAAAATGTTCGAAAGAAAAATACTCGAAATAAAAATACTCGGCAGAAAATTGTTCTACAAAAAATATTCAGTTGATAATTTTTAGCATTATAGGTAAATATTTTCTTTAAGCTTATCTGCAAAATATGAAATTAATGGAGGAAACAGATGGAAAAGAGGAAACTTGGCAAAGGTGGCCCCGAAGTATCAGCTCTTGGCCTTGGGTGTATGGGGATGTCTGACCTTTATGGCGCAGCAGATGAAAAGGAAAGCATTGCTACAATTCATG
>JAUZPB010000311.1 GCA_030706145.1 Bacteroidota bacterium | reverse complement strand
AAGATCAAAGCATATTGGATCAGTTCAGCAGTCGGAAATTGATTCGATCTTTGCGCGCGCCAACAGAGGCATAGATCAGGTCGCTTGCCTGTGGGGCCACCTGCCCGAGACGGATTTTCTTACGAACTTAAAAAGAGTAGATTCTTTAATACACAAATCTGCAGCGAAATTTCCAAATCCAAAATTCCGTTACTGCACGGCAACCGAGGCAATGCAGAGATGGCTTAAAGTAACAGACAATAAAGCCCCTTTGCTTCAGGTAACTGGGCATGAGCAAAATGGTAAAATACATTATGAGATTACAACAGATGAAGCTATCTTTCAGAAACAGCCATTTGTTGCTGTAAAGGATATATACGAAAGATATACTATACTTAACTGCCAAAAGACAGGAGATAACAGCTGGCAAAGTGAATCTACAGACAAAGCTATTCTTGCAAAGGCAGGATTTGCTGTAACCGATACGTCGGGCAATCTCACAAAAAAACTTATCAATTACCTGCCAAATGATGCCTTTGTTGATAATGATGCTTCAGCTTCTATAACAGTTAACTCAGGCACATGGACTAAAATAACTGACCATTCATGCTTTGACATTTCTTATCTTAAATCTACAGTTGATGCTTCAGCGGGAGCTTCACTTTCGGTTAAGGCTCCAATAGCGCAGGCAGGAAAATACAACCTCTTTGTTCAGTTTGCAAAAGTAGATAACCACGCCGACAGCCTTTTTGTACTTATAAGTAAAGGCAGCAATTTAATTGATACGGTTATATTAAAGGGAAAGATCGATCTTCGCAGCTGGATATATCTTACGACAATAACATCTAATGATACTACGCCAGTTGATGTAAAGATATCAACAGGCGGAAAAACAGAGTCAGGAAAAATTGTCGCTTTTGATGCTCTTAAAGTTTCACCATTAGTAAGGGATAAAGAGATATTTATACGCACAGACTTTGCAGACCTTGGTGATGTTATAGTCGAGAAAGAAACAAATTTCACAGTAGACATTACAAATAAAGGAACAGATCCTCTGCAAGTTACAAGCATAAGCGTTTCTGGCAACAATACAAAAGTAAATGCTTTAGTCCCCTTCACTATAGGAAGCCTGCAGACATATAGCCTTCCGTTAAAGGTAACGCCGGGCAAGCTGGGACTTTTTACAGATACACTTTTTGTTGCAAGTAGTGATCCTGTAAAGCCGGTTATAAAAGTAATTGTTAAGGCAAACAGTGTTAATTATTTTACAATAATTGATAACGATGAAACAGCTAATTACAAAGAGTCTGGCACATGGAACTTCAGTAATGCAAAAGCTTTTGGAAATACAAGCCGTTATGCATCACTTGGACAAAAGCCAGGTGCAAGGGCTATCTTCACAAAATTAATTGAGAAGACTGGCACATACGATGTTATGCAGATACTTCCAGAAACTGTAAATGCTTCAAGCCATGTCCTTTACATTTTCAGTATAAATAATCTTGTAAAAGACTCTGTTTATATAGATCAGAATATGAATAGCGGAAGCTGGGTTAAACTAACGACGCGTTATATTCAATCTGGCGCTGAAGCAAAGCTTGAGATAGTTGACAATGGCGGCAATACAGTTTCAGGAGCAGTATTAAGGTCTGATGCTGTAAGGTTCAACTTTATCTCTGCAACAGGCATAGCAGAAGAAGGATCATCTTTGCTGCCTAAAGAGTATGCTCTTCATCAGAATTATCCGAATCCATTTAATCCATCTACTGTTATTGCATATAGCCTTCCACGCACAAGCGAAGTGACAGTAAAAATATATGATATTTTAGGTCACGAAGTAACAACGCTCTTTAACGGAATGCAGTCAGCTGGCAAATACAGCTTAAGGTTTGATGCACAGCAAATGGGAAGCAGGCTTTTATCAAGCGGCGTATATTTTTATAATCTGAAAGCGGTACCTGCTGGCGGAGGAGAAACCTTTTTCAGTACACTTAAAATGATGTATATAAAATAGTGCCATCTGGCACTATTTTATATAAAACTCATACTGTACCTTTTAATATTCTCATTTACCACACACTAAAAAAAGAGGTAGACAGTGTTTAGAAATACTTTGATAGCATCTTTAATTTTCTGCTGCACTATTCTGCAGGCACAAGAAACACGGCTTGGATTTACAGTTGTAGAAAACATGATCAAAATAGAATCAGCAATGGGCAAACATTCCCTCAATTCTAAATATCCAGGGCTTCAATTGACGTTAGGAGTCTATCCATCTGATAAACTTGCTATTGAGGCAAGAGCCGGAGGCGTTTTTGATCTGCAATATTATTCCGGTGTAGATCTTGGCATATTCTCTAAATATAATTTTAGTCATCCTTTCTATGCTGTAGGCGGAATTATGTATCATTCAAACGACTCAGATGGTGCAAATTCATTTAATGTTTCTCCTATAGGATTTATATTGCCTTCACTTGGAATAGGGTTAGATATGGAGAAAATATTTTATCTTGAGTTCTTATTCCAATATACCGGAAATCAAAAAGTTGGTACTGAACGAAATGGCACAAGAGACTTTTCGGATGTAAACTTAAAATGGGCGCTAAAACTAGGACTGGGTTATAGCTTTAGTTTATAAGTTTATTCTTGCAGCCCTTAGATATATACTCAGTTATTTGTATTCCATTTTCTTAATGCTGCAGCCGCTGCATCCAGAGCAGTCGCTGCAGGAAGAGCCGGCAGCTGATGATAAGCTTCCGGCCTTTATTTTTTTT
>JAUZPB010000310.1 GCA_030706145.1 Bacteroidota bacterium | reverse complement strand
ATCATGAAGTGCGTTTTGTGTAGCAATATGATGCCCAAAGCCTCCAGGGTAAGCATAAGAAATTGGAGTCATACCGAAAGACTTCATAAGCTCGTAACATTTTTTGAAATCTGCTAAATCAGACTCATATGATAAAGCATCATGGTTAACATGATGGTGTCCATGTCCAAAATAACCTGTACCTTGAGAGGCGAGGCTATCAACAAAATAATGAACAGCGTTCATATCGTTTTCCCAAGCAGATGTCAGCACTTCATAATCCATAGTCATTCCATATGTCTTCAGGAATTTTCTAGCATCTTTTTGGCCCTCTGACATCCAGGTATCATCATTAGTCAATGAGATAGCACCTTTATGGTTATCATACCATTTGGCAATACTCACATCTATATTTATGTCCTGCCGGTCAACTGTTGAATCAGTTGGAACATCTATAAAAGAGCAGCCTGAGAAAATTTGTAAAAGAGAAACAATGATTAATAGAAGTATTATAGAACCGTTAAATTTCATTGCGGTAATTACTCATTTTTATTATTCTCAAAAGACTTTATCTTATAGTTTTCCAGATCGTTTTTATCTTCCATTCTTTTTTTGTCAAACACGTTTTGCCTAGATTGCAAGATCCTTTCTCTCAAAGTTGGTATAACTTCGATCTTAACAAGAATAATCACCTCGCTTTGAAGGTATTGTTTCTGGTCGTAGCCAAACAGATATTTTAGGCCAAAGAACCACCATGGCAAATCCTTTAGAAATGGCACTCCACCTCTAAGGCTTACAGTTTCACCAGTCATTAAGCCGCCTACAATAGCTTCTTCATTATTAAATAATAATACATCGGTTCTAGCAGTTTCTTTTGCAATCTGATTGTTTGATGTACCAGGCTCAAACGTACTTTTCTCTACATCCAGGTTAAGAAGAGCATAATAGAGAGTGTCCTGCTTATGTATATGGGGTGTAACCTTAATAATTGTACCAGTTGGATAAAACCTGTCAAGTACGTTGCCTGCAAAATCATACTGTTTTACAGAAAAATCCGAGCCAATCTGAATTGCTCCTTCTTTTCCGTCTCTTACAGTAAGGGATAGTTTGGCCAGTACTTTACCAAGGTTTTCATTTTCTGCAAAGTTAAGCAGTGCATTCATGTACGAGGAAAACTTTCCAATATCAGTTGCAGTTTTTACTCCAAGTCCAAAAGAAGGGTCAGAACCTTCAGGACTTAATGCAGCCCCGGAGTGAAAGCTAGGATTTATTATAAGGCCAGACTTACTTAGCAGTAAATCCCAGTTTATACCTCTTTGTTTCATCTCTGTAACATTAGCTTCGAAGAACACAGCAGATATATTTACTTGTCTTGCATCTAAAGGATCATCGTTCTTTTTAACAACAGATATAGAAGTATCTGTTTCCTGAATTAATAAATTATTATTCAGAACTATCTTGCTTAAGGCCTGCCTATAATATTCGTTGTCAATATCCAGACCGATATTACAATTTATGTCCGGGGCAAGAGATATTTTCTTACTTTCGATTTTTTCAACAATAGAATCTATCTGATTTATTGCATATGTAATAGGTGCATTCTTAAAAAAGCTAACTCTTAAGTCTTTTGAAAAATTTGGTTTAACAATTTTCTCAATTTTAGTTTGAGCAGCTAAAGAACATGTAATAAAAAGAAAAAGAACAACCTTCTTCATTTACTCTGCCTTAGAATTTCTGATTTAATTTTTGGGGTTCTTATAAGTTTTGCAGATGCAAATTTTAATATAAAAGCCGGTCTCATATTGGACAAAATGTGTTGGTTTGTCAATAATTCATGGGCCCAATAATAAGTCAGTTTTCTCATAATATCAAGCATTGATTTTCTTATATAGATTTTAAATACCTATTGTCTTTTTATTCTCTCTTTTATTAACTTTACGACAGGCAACAAAACTTTATCCTCATCCTGGCTGTATATATGTTTCTTGTTAAGAGGTTAAAACTTAATCATTCCCATGTAGGCTTTCTTGTCAGCCTTGGAGTCCATTTTACTTTCATCTCATTGTTTTGGCTGTTAAGACCAGATATACCACAGTTTAGCAAATCGCAATTAGTCCCAATAGAAATTAGCGAAAATACATTTACAGATAATTCAGTTTCTGACAAGGCTTCTAAAGTATATACATCATCTGCCATAAATTCGGGAGTTCATGAAAAGCCAAAAGGAAATGATCTTTCACAGGATGCTCTTAAAAATCTTTTAAGTCAAGCTAAAATGATTCCTGTTAAAAAAGATCCAGGCGGAAGTTCAGGGGCAGATAGAACAAGCATTGCCAATAATAATAGTTCTAATTCAAAAGCATCTATAAATAATATTTCAGATAATAGCTTAGTTAATACCTCAGGAGGTAATAAAGCTTCAGGTTTAGGGCAAGGGGGAAGCAATGGAACTGAAAATGGACAGGGAAGTGGAAAAGAAAACGGAAGTGGAAAAGGAAATGGAAGCGGAGATGGTATTGGCAATGGGTCTGGAATAAACATTTACGGAACCAGCTCCGGGGGACATTCTATTGGCCTGCCACGATTGCCATTTATTCCAAGGCAGATACTTGAGGTATTCCCCCAATTAAGTGAAAAAAATGTTGGTGGGGAGATTGTACTTAACCTAAGAATTGGTACCGATGGGGTTGTAAGGGAACATAAGACTCTAAAAAATACAACCGGCTCTATTAAATGTTTAAGTGATGTTGTCTTAGCAGCCTATAAATCAAAATGGCAGGCAGTT
>JAUZPB010000031.1 GCA_030706145.1 Bacteroidota bacterium | reverse complement strand
TGATCCACACCAGTCAAAGAAGCTTTCTGTCTTTCCTCTATGAAGCTGTTTTATACCACACTTATCAGTATTACAGATATTGGCATTTGCATTACTGCACTGCTTGCCCATACTGTCTTTTCTGTTATTTATATACTTTTGTTCAATTAACAGCTTTTCAAATGGTTTGTTCATGAATGTCCAGTTCATGTCATTATCTGTCACATGGATCGGGAATGGAACTGCATCTATGATCGCTTCATACCACTCTGTCTTTTCTGCTACTTTATCCAGTGTTGTATTAAAACACTGAATTATCTTCTTATATTCACCATTGTATTTACTAACGTCTGCTCTTACATTTAACTTACCTGCAGTAACAGCAGCAGAAAGCGAGCTTGAATCTGTAATAATATTATGTATTGATTCTTTAATAAGAGCTAATTTATCATGAAGCTCTGAAAACTCACCGTTATATGAATCAGGATCCTGAGATTTTGCGTCGGCTGTATTATTTAGTATACCCTTGGCAATTTTTTCTGCAACTGCAGTTATATCGTTTATAGGTTTACTTATAACTTTTTTCGAAATAATACCAAATATTACAGTTGCAACAATACTTAAGATTATTTCAAGAAGGATCATTAAAGGAATGTTATGAGCGAATGTATCACTATAACTAATTAAGAGGTGTCCGGCAATTAGTCCGAGAAAAGCCAGAAAAAAGAAACCGATTTGCAGTTTCGGCAAGGTTTTCATATTGGCAAAAGAATTCATTTTTTGTCCTTTTGTTGTTACTTTTTTGTGGTACAATACTTTTAGATTCATCCTATTTTTCGTTACTGCCAGCACAAAATAGGAGAAAAGCTTTCTTCACAACAAATTATCGCAGGGCAAAAGCAAATTTATATTATTACTTCTAGGTATTTTGTATACCTACTTCTAGGTATATTGTGGAACCATATATGACCAAAGACTATGGCGCTTAGAACATTACTTCGTATTTGGTTCTTATTTTTTGAGCAAGCAGAGGAGCATAAATTTCAGCGGCTGTTAGGTTATCTATTTTATTAGTCTGTGATACGAACAAAATAAATCTTACTTGAAGGTTCATGTATTCTTTCATCGATATCTGTTTCTTTGTTTTCATCCCTTTATTTCCCCTTTAATAAACATCTCTGAATAAACATCTTTTCTGCTTATATAGAGCCAATATCCGGGCCAAAATAGTCGAGTTTAAGAGCTACAAACAATCTTCATATTTTGAATAATTTTGCAGGAAAGAAACCAAAATTTTGACCATAAGGGGATTATTTTGGGGATCGAATAAATAAGCCAATGGCTAATATTAGCCGCACATTTTCATTGCTTTGTATTCAAAATGTTTGATTTTGCACGAAAAAGGGGCATTTTGTGCCCCTTTAGATAAAGTGAATCAGAAAATTTCAGACAAATTACATCTCAAGTTTTAATATTTTGAATGCCAGAAAAAGTACTTAAAAGACAACAATAAGCTCTAGAGTTTTCTTCCCGTAAGGACTACAAAACTATAGTACTTAAAGACGCAGTCCACATCAGAAAACCCAGAGGATTTAAGCCACTGAAGCTGGTCCTGAAGATTGGACATTTTATCAGCTTTTACTCTTTCGTAGGCAGAATCCAGCTCCTCGCGCTTAAGGCCGCTTGCTTCTATTTTATTGCTCCAATCAGACCTGTAAAGGTTTTCCAGATATTCGGTTTCACCTAAGACCTGGTCGGCATTAATGAATACACCTTGAGGGTTTAACAAATCGAAGCATTTTTTATAAAGAGCCCTTTTTTCCTCACCGCTAAGGTGATGGATAGAAAGAGCCGAGATTATTATATCGTATGCTTCATTGAACTCATATGCTAAGTAGTCTGCGGCAATATACTTAATGTTTGACATTCCACTAAATCTTTCTCTTGCCTTTGAAAGCATTGCTTCAGAAAAGTCAATAAGTGTCAGTTTTGAGTCAGGGTAAAGAGAAATAATGTAGGAAGAAAAAAGCCCGGTGCCGGCACCCAGGTCAAGTATTGATGGAGCATCACTCTTACTAACAGCAAGAGATGAAGCAATGCCATAGAAATCATCAAAGCATGGAATGAGTTTGCGCCTTTGCCTGTCATAATCGGCAGCAGCATTGTTGAACACAGATTCTACAGATTTATTCATTTTTAATTCCTAGTTCTCCTTTTGAGTTCATATATTTTGTTTAATTATTTATGTATACTTCGTCAACAAAAAGCCAGGGCTTTTCCCCTTTTGCGCTATGCCAGTTTGGAATTACGCCAAGGTTTTTTGCAATTATCTTAATAAATCTCACGTTATTTTTATCTACTTTAGCTTTTACCTCCTTTACAAAAGGTGCAAGCTGACTTGAAGATACATTAGCTAAATTTTCGTCATAGACTTTCTTAAAATTAATTCCATCTTCACTTACTTCATAAGTAACTGACTGCGGCAAAAATATCCAGCTATTTTGATTATTAAGAAATGAGGCTGTTAAAGTCGATATCTTTTCAGGTTTAAATAATTCTATGACAGCTTCAAGATCATCACCATTAAAACCGATCCAGTTTTTATTTAGTTTATCCATTGAGCCCCTTACTCCATCAATAAGGGCATTTTCATTATTACCTGTATACCTGGCGTCGTAAGGATACTTATATTTTACAGATTTTGCCCAGGGCAAACTAATTACAGTATCTGAAATTATGCTTGGAATAAAACCATCTTTATAGCTTATTGCTTTTACATATGTAGATCTTGTAATTTCGATGGGATCTATGTACAGTTTTGAATTCTCATTTGGATCAGAACCATCTATTGTATAATAAGTTTTTGTGTCGAGATCCTGTGATAAGATCTCGAGGCGTTTTGTTTTGTTTTGATTACCCTCGTATATTTTTAAAGTAGGCTTGTCAAGAAATTTCAATTGTCTTCCAAGATGACGCACAAGAGTACTTACCTTCTGCTGGTTTATCCCTTCTATTCTTATGATCTTATTGACTGCCATATCATAGTTTTTTTCAAAATAATTTAATTCACTGCTTAACTCTTCAGGATGAGCAGTAATTTTTGAGGCCATCTGGGATATTCTTAAATAATCCTCTGGTATTGTTCCAGCCCAGTTTATCCTTGCTATTTCATATTTCAGTCTTCCAGTAATTTCTTTAAGTCTGCTAAACTGCCCAGCTTTACCATTTAAGAGGTTATCAAGATTTTTATCAGACTGAGAGAACTTTATTGTTATTTCTGCTTTAGTATCTACTGGGATCTTTGCTGTATAAATATGGACTGTAAGATCTTCACCACTATAGTTCCATGATCCTTCAGTACCTTCAATGTTATAGGCAAATTCTTTCCCATTTACTAATACTTTTTCAGGCACTTGGCTTCTTAGCAATCTTATCTCGTAGCTCTTTTTATCAGACATACCACTATAGGAACCATTTACAGGGTTAATGACCAATTCCAGGCTACCATCTGACAAGCAAGTCTTTTCAATTTTTGTACGCGAATATTCATTTTTCCTGTAGTTATCAGTTTTTCCGTCGTCTTCATATAGGTCAAGGCTAAATGAATTTACCCCTGGAGCAACAGCAAGTATCATTTTATCTACGACGTTCTGCAGGTTATCAATTTTAGGATACATCGGAATAACAGAGCCCGATCTCAGATAGACAGGAATTTCATTTAATGCAAAATTTCTTTCAATTATTCTGTCGCCTTTTAGCATAGTCCCGCTGGACCATTCAAACCAGTCGCCCTCGGGCAGCCATATTTTTTTTTGAACAAGGTCATCTTTACTATCTATGGGAGAAGCTACAGGTGAGACAAGCATATCATCGCCAAAGAAATACTGGCCAGTAAAATCATAAGCCTCATCTTTTTCAGGGAAGTCATAATACATAGGTCTGCAGATTGACAAGCCTGTTTCATAGGCTTTTCTTGCAGAATTATAGATATAAGGAGCAAGAGCATAGCGCAGCTGAAGTGCATCGCGCATCATTTCGAAATGATCAGGGAATTTCCAGATCCGCCTTTCAATCTCTGCTGATTTTGTGCAATGTGTTCTAACAATAGGGCTGAATGTTGCAAACTGTATCCACCTTAGATAGAGTTCGGGATTTGTAGAGTTACCGACAGGTATGTGCCCGCCAATATCGTGACTCCAGTAGCCATAGCCCACATTAGCTGCTGTAGCAGTAAAGTAAGGTTCAAAAGAAAGCATATCCCATGTGCAATATGCATCTCCTGAGAATCCGATCTGATAGCGGTGATTACCCAGGCCCCCCCAGCGGTGAAACAGCAATGGCCGCTTAAGACCTTCTCGCTCCATTTCAGTAAAGAATGTATAATTAAGCCACCAGGTGTTGCTTAAGCCCTTTAATTCCTTACTTTCCCGCCACTGCTGCCAGTCAAGCCACCAAAAGTCAATTCCCATTTTTTCCATTGGATGAAGGACAACATCGAAATAAGTCTTAGCCCACTTTTTGTCCTCAATCTTAAATGGAATATTTTTTCTTCCCGTTGTGTCAAAGCCATATTCTTTTGCAAAATCGTTATACTGATCTTCCATTGGAGCAATGCCTGAGGCGGGGTGAAGATTTAATGCAGTTTTTAATTCTTTTTTATCTGTCCATTTTAAGAATCCTTCAGGATCGGGAAAATACTCACGATTCCATGAGTAACCGGTCCAGCCAATTGTTTCACCAAATTCATCTTTTTTTTCTTTACCTATACCAAGGCCATATGTTCTGTGCCAATCCATATCAATTATAAGCACATCAATTGGAATTTCAAGAGATTTCATTGTATTAACAAGGTCTTTTAATTCATCATCCGAATAATTCCAATACCTTGACCACCAGTAACCGAAGGCAAACTTTGGAGGCATAGGAATAGGGCCTGCAATTTTTGTATAGTCGGACAAAGCTTTTTTATAGTCATGGCCATGGCCTAAAAAATACCAGTCCTGCAATTCTTCATCTGGTCTTTTCATTACCCAATTCCAATCTGAGTTATCGAACAGAAAAGATTTGGAATCATCGAGCAAATACCATCCATCACGAGAAACGACACCATCTTCCAGTCTGTCGGGTGAGCCACCATTCCAGCCATCGAGCGTTCTGGTTGTACCTTTCAGATTATGCTCGTTCTTCATTCCTGGATGCCACGTTACCTGCTTATTGTTTAACTGAAACGTTATTCTGAGGTTATTACTAGAAAACTTGCCACTGTTTTTTTTATATTCAAGTTTAAGCTTTTCAGTATTTATCTCCAGCCAGCCATCTTTCTCTTTAAGAGAGTATTTAGGTGGATCAAGCTTACGGTTAATAACAACAAATGAAGCATGATCTTCAAATTTACCATTATCAGAATATTCCATTCTGATAAGCTGAGGAGTAATAACGGTAAACCTTGCATTTCCAGAGGTCACTAAGGATTTTGGATCTGAGGAAGGATCATTTTTCTGTGCAAGACAGAAAGTTGATAATAGTGCAATATTAAGGAAGAGCATTATATAATGCTTCATTTAGTCTCCCGGATAATTTTATTAGCCAAACAAGTTATACAATTTATTTATTTTCATAATTTCACTAATATAGATTAGCAGCATTGTGCCGACCACTAAAAATAGTTTTGGTTATACTTAAAGTTCTTACTTAGCTTTAAGTTCATACTTTGCTTGAAGTTTGAACTTAGCTTAAGGTTTATACTTCAGCTTAAGACTTTTAATTATTTAAGGTCTTTAATTCCCCAAAGGCATTTAATTACCTTAGATGAGCAGTAAATTTCCAGTTTCCCGGAGCAACCTTAAATTTAATAAATCCCTTATCAGACTTGGCGCTAGTTATAGCATCTAATGCTTTAATAAATTTTCCTTTTTTCCAGATCGTAGTCCCATTTACTTCAACCGAAATCCATTTTTTTATTTGAGGAATTCCGACAATTGCCTTGCACCCTTTTGGCGAAACTAAGTCCATAGTAAATGTATCTTCTCTTAAAGAATCTGAAACTGCTATGACCTCTTTTTGAGTGGGGATAGAAGCAGAAACATAAGTCAAATTTCCAAGCATAGGCATTACTTCATATTCCGAATATCCAGGTTTTATGGGTTTTATTCCAGCTACATAAGCGCCAAGCAAGTAACAAGGGCTAGCAGCCCAGGCATGATTGTTTGTGCTGTTATTTCCCATTCTCTCCCACATTGTTTGTGACCAGGAATCTATATCAGGCCGATAATAACTGAGCATACGAAGAAGTGCTTCTTCAGGTAATCCTAAAACAAAAAGGGCCTCTTCAATATATCGTTCCTGATATGGGCTAGCCCAGAGTTTGCTTTTTAATATATCTATAACACCTTTAAGTTTTTTATTATCGACTGCACCTGCCAGAACTGCCCATGCATTAGACCTGTCGTCACTTATACTCGATAATGAATCTTTAAGTCTATAAAAAGCATATGCATTTTTTTTGTTATTCCAGAAATAAGAGTTAAAGTTTTTCTTAACCTGCCTCTGCATATTTTCATAATATTTTATATCGCTTAAGGCACCAGAGACTTTCGCCAGCATTTTCATTGTTTCAGACAAGCGTACAAACAAGCCATTTACAACCGTATTAGCGCTTCCTGTTTTTACATCAAGACTGTCCCCCCAGTCGATCCAGTTCCATACATCTTTTTGCAGGATCAGCATTCCATCGCAGTTTCTAGTATTAGAAATGTACTGCTTAAAATAAGCAGATATTTTCGGATATAGTTCTCGAACAAGCGAGCTATCGGCTGTATACATAAAATAATCACCTATACTCATTACTGCTGCCATATTCTGGTCTGGAAGATGGAAGCGGTTTCCAGGTGCCGTAGTATAAAGTGATTTGTCCTCTTTTTGAGTATTGAAAAGCTCACGAAATCCTTTCTTGGCAAGCAAAGAGGCATTGTGGTCATAAAGATAAAATGAATATAATATTTGTTCTGATACATCACCCCACCATTGTCCCCTTTCCCTGTCAGGACAATCATAGAACTGATCGCGCATACATACATATGAAGTGTTAAGGCATTTTTTCCAGAGAGTATTTAAGCGGGTATTATCAGATTCAAATTTTCCAAGTATTTTAGTATTGTATCCATCTGGCAAAAATTTCACATCAAGTACCTGAATTTCTCCTGTAACGTTCTTAAAAGAAAATTCCACGGAGTGTTTCTTCCAAGGCTGTCCACTCGGATTCTGCCACTGGAAAGTAGTATATTCCTGCAGACCGGTTTTTGTAATATATCTTTCAGTATACCACTCATTCATTCTTATCAGAATTGTATCACCTTCTGTCTTTGAATTAATCTTAAAGAGAACGTGCCCCTGAATGTTATTTCCAAGTTCTAAAGTAAAAGTAGTATCAGATGTAACCTGTTTTGGCAGGGCTGCCTTATTAATAAAATCAACTGGTTTAAGTATCTCATGCATAGGTATAGTGCGGTAAAGGAGCTTATTCCATGGTGATCCTGATGCATCTGCAATTATTGAAGCCAATGGCCAATCGTGCTCATCAAAAGACTGGGATGTCCAGCTGTTCATACCCGTAAATTCTTTTTGCGCATCATAAATAACCGGATATTCAACCCACTTATAGTCGCCCCACTGCTGCTGCTGCGGTGTTCTAATGAAGGCAGGGTGCTCTTTGATTTTCCACGAGTCATCTGAAATAATTATAGATGGTTCAACTCCCTTGAGATCTGATTGAAAAAGGAGGCCACCTATCTTAGTCATATTCTGTGAATATCCATTTACTCCACCTTTGTACCAGACCAATACAGAGATAATATTTTCACCTGAATTCAAATATGGAGCTATATCAAGTGAATCATAATAAGTGTTGGAAAAATCGGGGCGAATATCCATACCGCCATCTGATACAACAAGGCTGCCATTTATAAAAAGCCAGTACTTATTTTCAACTGCAATTCGTGTTGGAGCAGAAGATGGTTTTTCTAAAAGAGTCACTTTTTTGCGCAAGCAAAGCCATGTATTAGGCAGGCTGCTATCACGGTTTTGCCATATCCACTTTGCAGTCCATTTACTGTTAGCACTGCTTAATAAATTATTCTCTCTTACTTCGCCTCCATTATTCTTTTTAGGAGAAGCTTCTAAAGCCGGCAAAAAGCACACAAAGTATGTTAAGATCAAAAAAAGCGACAAAATAAAAAGGCTTCTTTTTTCAGGATATAACAAATTATTTTTTAGCATATCTGATTTCATAATGTTGAATTTCCGACTTTAGTTTAATTCGAGACTAATGTAAGATGGGACAAGGTAAAAAAAAGCGTCTGCACAAAAAATGTGTCTGCATAATAAATAGTTTTTGGCAATAAACATGTCCAGAATTAAGTATTTAAGCAGACGAATTACATTCTAAAAAGCAAACATAGTTATTTAAAGATATTTATTCAATTTCAGTATTTAGGGAGGGAGGGGCAGAATTTCTTGAAGGCTAAGAAGTAGTTAATACAAATCAGAGAGATCAAACCGGATTGAGGAAAACGAATTTCTCATTCCGGTTTTTGTTAATATTTATTTTTACTACTATTTATTTTTGTTACTATTTATTTGTAATAAAACGTATAAGTTCGTGCAATGAAATAGGAATATTCATCACTTCTCCCTTTCCAACCTTAGGGAAATAAGAGAATAAAATATTTTTGTTAAAAGGATCGACATGAATGCCAATTTCATGCTGTTTATCTCTTACGACCAGCATAGTGCCTCTGGGATCAACTGTAGATTTGTTCAGTGAGGAAAGGTCCATAAACCATGCATCTAATTTAACTTCAGCTGCTTCTGGTCTTGGTGCCAATACCGGTGCAGGAAATTTATATTCTTTTTCGGGAGCATTAGCCCTTGCAGCTTTTCTTTCCACAACATTTTCTTTTTTTCCTGAAGAAACTTTTTCACCCTTTTTCTTTTGAGCTGCAGGTTTTATATCAGCTTTAGAATTTTTCCCTGGCTTAGACTTCTTTTCTTTTACATCCTTAACTTTTGAAGTGCTTTTAACTTTAGAAGTACTTTTAGCCTTAGAAGCGCTTTTAACTTTAGCAGTACTATTAGCTTTAACTGACTTTTTAGATTTAATTTCATCCTTTTGAAGTTTGTCGTTATTTTCTTTAGTTCCAGCTGATTTTGTTTTAACTTTTTTTTCAGGCAAATCCTTAGCAGCTTTTGTACTTTTTATTTTTGTACCTTTTACTTTAGTACTCTTTGGCTTCTGATCTATTACAGATTGTTTTGAGGTCTTTTTCTTTTCAGAAGTATTTACTTGCTTCAGATCTTTTTGAGTTTTCGGCAAAGCTTCACTTTTATTCTGTTCTGGTTTGCTTTCTGAAGCTGCTTTACTTTCTGAATCTGCTTTACTTTCTGAATCTGCTTTATTTTCTGAGGTTGCTTTACTCTTTGAAATTTGCTTACTCTTCTGAGTCTTTTTTATTTTTGGATCAGATGTTAGTTCAGCAGCAGCATTTTTCTCTTTCGTTAATATTTTTTTAGCCATTGGATCTCTTCTCTAAAGTTTTTATTAGTAACATTCCCCATTTCAATTTACTACAATTTTCCCGCCAAAAATTAGTAAAAATTTGCGTTAATTTCTTTTCAATTTATTATCTTACAACCGGATTAACGCTGATAATTGAATTAATGTTCCTTAGATAAAATTATTTTCTATAATAAAGAGTCTAAAAAGAAAGCTTTTGTAGCTTAAAAATAAAGCATTTCTGCTCTTCAATTTTTATTAGTTAATTCACTAAAAGAAGTTAAAAATTTCATTAGCTTTAATAAGAAATTTTCATATTTTGGGGATGCTTGGATTGTTATTTAAGGACACCTCAAAGACGGGTCCATTCTTTCAAAAATTGTTCGGTTAAATTGCTTAAGTAATCTCTGTGCCTGATATGTTCAATTAACTCATTATTTTGGAGTTCTCATATGGCTACATTAATTCAAAGTAATAACGAATTATTTAATCCTTCCTCTTCAGTTATTAACTACGAAAAATTTATCCTTCCGATCAGACTTGGAGTTGATCCAATGAAGCATCTGCTTGTAGCAAATTTTCATGGTGATCCTGAGTTTGAAATGCTGGAGCCGCAGCTTTTTGATGATGATATTAATGGAAAAGGTTTAAGAATTCTGCGATACAGAAAAGATAAGAAAGTCGACATATACTATCAGAGCGGAATACATATTGATCCTAATACATTTACAGTTGGCAATGGTCTTGGCGATCTTGAAGAAGCCATAATTGATCCAGCCCGCTTTGAGATCACAAGCAAGGGAGTGGATATTGATATTGCCTTTACAGATAAGCAAGGCCGTAAAGTAGAACTAAAGATTCGCGAGAACACCTCAGAAAGTGAAGGGATGCCATTTCTAGCTCCTGTTGGTAATGATATTAAAGATCCCAAGCAATTTTTCCTTGTATACATGCTTGGATTCGATTTTGTAAAAAAAGAAGGGACTGAGATACACGCTCAGATTGGTGAAAGGAAACTGGTTCCTTCAAGTTTTCCAATTCACCGTAATAATAACAAAGTCTACTTCATACGTTACTCTTCTCGTCCAATAATAGGTACTCTTAACCCTCCGATGAATAAACCCATAATAGCAGACTTGTCCTTTCCCGGGAGTAAAAAAGTAGATAATATGCACCTGGTTACAGATGAATCTGGCAAAGTCGTCCTAATGCATACCAATGATTCAAATAGTACGATTGAAATTACCTTTGATCCAGGTTTTCCGAACCTGCTGAATATTTCAGATGGAGAGACAGAAAAAGGCAAGTGGACATTTCGCATAGAAGGAGCAAATATTACAGGTGGCACATATAAAATCTTACGCAAGCAAAGTATTATTGATATAGAATTAGATGTAACACAACATTGGAAACCAAAGGAACTTCCTTTAAGCTTTAAATTATTCACTGAACTAGTTAATTCGTTTTGCAAGTGGCCCTCAACTTATAGGTGGACTGGTCATGTTGACATTGCAAAGGATTTTTCAATGACAGGAGCATGGGAACGCAAAGTAAAAAAATAATTCTCCTTTGGCGACTAAATTACATTCTCTTGTATGAATAGGTCTGTGAAATTTAGTTAAAGAATATAAAGATGTTCGAACGGGGCCTCTACATTAGGGCTCCGTTCACGGATTAAGAAAAGATCAAGGATTACGAAAAGGCCAAGGGTAAAGAAAAAGCAGAGAAAGCCGATATTAAGGCATTGCACTGCTACTTAGAATAAGTGATTCGATAGATCATATCGTTATTATCATCTGAGACGAGTAATGAGCCATCATTAAGCACACAAAGGCCAGCAGGTCTTCCAAATTGCTTTTTACCATTTTCAATTAAAAACCCGCTCATAAAATCCTCGAATTTTTCCGGAGTCCCGCTTTTATTAAACCTTACTCTTACAACTTTATATCCAACCGGAGAACTTCTGTTCCAGGAGCCATGAAAAGCTATAAAAGCATCTCCTTTATACTCTTCTGAAAACATATTCGAATTATAGAAAACCATAGCTATTGGAGATGAATGGGCCTGATAATCAAGCACAGATGGAACAGTTTTTTTGCAATAATCTTCTTTTGATGAATTCCTGGGTTGTTCCATTTCCTTATCTGGCAGAGATTTACTATAGCAATATGGCCATCCGTAATTTTGCCCCTCCTCCAGTTTATTTAATTCCTCTGGAGGTGTATCATTGCCCCTCCAGTCGGAGCCTTGATCCATGCCCCACATAACTTTTGTAATGGGATGCCAGCTAAAGCCGATGGTATTTCTAAGTCCGCTACAGAAAATATTTCTTTTACTTCCATCTATAGCTGCTCTTAGAATTGTTGCATGTTCTTTGTTTTTCTCTATACATGCATTGCATGAACTGCCAACAGATATATATAGCATTCCATCAGGGCCAAAACCAATCGTTCGGTTCTCATGCCTCCCTCCTTCAGGAAGGTCACTAATAAGCGTCTTTGGTTTTGAGACAGATCCATCTTTCATAATATCACAGACCATAAGTTTTTCTGGAGCGCACAGATATAACTGTTTATTATTAATTGCAATTCCATGCACATTTTTTATTCCTTTAAGAGTAGTAACAATTTTATTTGCCTTACCTTTTTTATCTGTATCATAAAGTGCATAAACAGAGCCCTGCTTTGGACTTGTAATATATACCACCCCGTTATCGGGACTCTGAGCAATCATTCTTGCCCCTTTAACTCCCTTTGCATAGATGGTAACCTTAAAGCCTTGTGGAAGCTTTAATTCTTTTAAGTATGAATCCTTAAATTCTACTTTTGATGGACTATTTGTATTACCTTTTAGCACTTCCCATGCCTCGCGGTGGATCTGGGCTCTAAGAGTAATTGTTAGGAAAAGAATTAAGAAGGTCGTATTGACATTTGATATACGCATAGCTTTTTCACCTCTATTAGTACATAATAATTCTGCTCAGTGCATAATCTTTAAGGGCAATAATATCTCTGTCAATAATAATATAGTATTTTGCAATTCTATTAAAAGTGTCAAATATCCCGGGAAAAACAAAAGCTATATAAACTTGTGTCATGTTGCATAATTTTTCTTTATTTTTCCTTCAAATGTGAAGTAATGATTTACTTCGGTGGTTGTGCAGCCCATTCTAGTTTAGCACCTGTAAATAATGCCACGCACACTGACGTACCATTTATTTTAGGTACAGACAACTACTTAAAGGAAATAAATAACTGGATAAGTTTTAGCATACAAAACAGGAAGCCTAAAAATGACAAGTAAAACATCAATTGAACTTGGCAGTGTCCAGTCGACACTTCTTCTTCCATTGTGGGGAAGAGCTATTGAGACAAAAAAAAGGAATCCTCTTCTTAAGGATGAAACCGCAGTTAGAATAATAGAGCAGGTTGACTATGACTTTGCAAAGGTTGCTCCAAATATTCATGATATTACACAATTTGAGTGGATATGCCGCAGTATTCATATTGACAAAGCCATAAGAGAATTACTTCAAAGGCATCCTAAGGCCACAATTGTAAACATTGGATGCGGGCTCGATACCTCGTTTGACAGGGTTGATAATGGAAAACTCTATTGGTATGATCTTGACCTTCCGGATGTAATAGAATTAAGGCGGAAATTCATTTTAGAAAATGAAAGAAGAAAATTTATTGCTTGCTCATTTCTTGATGATAGCTGGTTCAAACAAATACATGTAGAAGATAGCATTCTCTTTATGGCGGCAGGTGTACTATACTATCTGGAAGAAACTAAGCTGAAGGATATCTTTAAGAAACTTTCATGCGCTTTTCCTTCTGCAGAATTTATTTTCGATGCTGCCTCAGCCATAGGAGTTAAGACTGCCAATCAGAAACTGCTTGGGAAAGTCGGGCTCGATGAAAGATCCTTTATGAAGTGGTCCATTGAAAGCTCTGAAGAGCTTAAGAATTGGGATATTAAGTTTGATTTTATAAAAGAATTCCTGATGTTCAAGAATATGAAAAAAAGTCTGTCTTTAAGGAACAAATTTGTAGCCTATTTATCTGACCATTACAAAATGATGTATATGATACATTTAAGGTTTAAGTAGAATAAAACAAGGTAAAACTTAACTTCAAATATAGTTAATCACGTTTTTTCTTTTTGAATTCGAAGAAGAGAAAATAAACTAAGCATAAAAGCATTGTAGCAAACCAATAGCCATATTGGCGGTTAAGTTCTACAAGCATTGATCCGGCAACCGGTCCAATTAAAGTACCTAGTCCATATGACATAACGAAGTGGCCATTTGCCTGAGCGATAAAATCCCTTTCAATTTTTTCAATTGTATAAGTAAGTCCAATTGAATAAAATGCAGGCACTATTCCTCCAACAACAAAAAAAGCAATAATGAGCACATAAAAGTTTAGCAACAGTCCCGGAAGAAAGAGTAATGGAACGAGAAAGAAAGATAGGGCTAGAAGAAGGTTAAATTTATTTTTCTTTGCTGCCAGTTTTCCAATAAAATAGAAGAGAATAATGCCGCCAATGACAAAAGAAGCCAAAAAGTAGGATACCTGAATTTCCGAGAAGTTATTTCTTAACCCATAGAGCGGCAAAACAACGCCCATTGATGATTCGAATATGCCATAAAGTGCAGCTGAGGCTAGAGCAATCAGCGGCATAGACTTAAATGGAAAACTCCGGTTAGTACCAGGCGAAGCAATTGGTGAACTAAATTCTTTTAGCAGCACGCTTTCAAGGACAAAAACGACAAAGATCAGGAATGCGCCAATTATGAAAGGGAGCCATTCATAGATTCTGACTGTCCAGATAAGAAGAGCACCTGCTGCAATTCCTACAGAAAGGAAAATTACATAAAGACTAATATTGCCTGAGCGGTTGGAATCATTACTAATAGTGTTAACAAGAACTTCAGTAGAAACAAAAAGGAAGGTCGAACCAATTCCAAGTATAAACCTTACAATAAACAATAAGAAATAGTTTCGCCAGAAAACCAGGCCTAAAGAGCCTATGATAACGATAACCAGACCTGCTAAAAGTATTTTTTTAACCTTAAACTTATCAATCAGTTTACCTGTCAGACTTGAAAATAATACTACACTAATGTAGAGCATCATGGTCGAGAGCCCATTAATCCAGCTTGGAGCCTTGGATCTTTCAAGCAAAATTACAGTAGCCGGACCAACCAGTCCAAAGGTGATTCCGGCTATTGAAATGCCCAGAATAGTGACAAGTAAAGGATTTCTCATTAAGTATCAGATCATTTAATAGATGAAGAATAAATCAAAATTCAACATTTAATTTACTCAAAGGCATCTAATAAATAAAATCAGTTACTTAATACACCTCTAATATGACTTTCATTAAGCTTAAAGCCTGCTATCAATTCCTGAAGTCCTACAGTTAGCCTACTTAGATCCTCAGCAGCCCGGGCAATCTGCTCGGTTCCAGCGGCACTTTGCTGTGTAATTGAAGAGATACCTTCTATGTTTTTACTTATCTCTTCTGCAGTACTGGACTGCTCTTCACTTGCTGTTGCAACCTGCGCAACAATATCCGAGACTTTTTGGTTTACATCTAAAATATGGTTTAAAGAAAGAGCAACCGATTCAGTCATTTTCATTCCTTCTTTTACGGCCTCTGAGGCTTCTTCCATTGAACTATCGGCTTCTTTAGCTTCGGTTTGTATCTGACTTATCGTATTTGCAATCTCTTTTGTAGCTTTAGTTGTACGTTCAGCAAGCTTACGAACCTCATCTGCAACAACTGCAAAACCTCTTCCCTGCTCCCCGGCTCTTGCTGCTTCAATTGCTGCGTTTAAGGCTAAAAGATTAGTCTGGTCTGCAATATCATCTATTACCTGAGTAATTTCACCAATTTGATCCATTTTCTTTGTAAGAGAAGTAATTTTGTCTCCTGTTGATTTTGTAGATGCAACAATCTTTAGCATACCCTTTTTAGTATCTTCAACTTTTTCAGCACCTTCCTTTGCGCTTTCTCTTGCAAGGCGTGAGTTTTCGGCTGCCATTTCTGCGTGTTGCGTACTTTCAATGACTGTTTTTGTCATTTCTTCAATTGCGCTTGCAATTTCGCTTGTTTGCTGTGACTGTTCCTGAGCGCCTGCAGCCATTTCGTCTGACGAGCTTGAAATTTCATTTGCAGCGCTTGCTGTAGCCTGAATAGCCTCATAGACCTGGTTCATAGTATTGTTCAGATCCCTTATCATTTTATTTATGTTTTCGCCTAAAATGAAAAGGTCGTTATTCTCATCTATTTTAACCGTATGAGTCAGATCGCCATGGGCCACTAGTTTTACAGCCTCTGCAACAGGAATAATCTGTTCGTTCAAATACTTTTTCTGCTTTTCCTGCAGCTCTTTAAGGTCTTCCATAAAACCAAAAACAGCTACAACTTCCTTTTTGCGATTGTAAATTGGCCCAGTCTGCACAAGCACAGGAATATAATTTCCCATATGGTCCTTTACATCAATCTGCAGATTCTTTGTAAATACTCCCTGGTAGGCTTTTGTTGTTACAGAATCCTGACTAAATACATCCTTCACGGTCAATTTCTTTTTAATTATCTCTTCCGGAGAGAGGTTGAATTTCATTATTTTAGGAGCGCCTTCATTAATTGCAGTAATAGCTTTAGTTTTATCGGCAATCCAGAAGGCCCCGTTTATTCCAGCCTGAAAGCTTTTAAATACTTCGGCTTCATCTTTTATGTGGTCTAAAAGGTTTGCGATAGCTTTTCCCAAGTTTCCGAGCTCATCATTGCGATTTGTATCAACATTAACATCGTAATTACCACACGAAGCCTCTATTGCTTTCTTACTTAGGTGTTCGATGGGTTTGATTATAAGGAGATTAATAACAATTCCTGAAACTATGGCTAGTAACAGGTTAGTTGTTGCCACGATAGTTATATCCATGGCAGACATGGACAGATCCCGGAATATTATTCTGCTTAACAAATTAAAGACAAGAGCTATTCCCAGGATTATCAGTACCAGTTTTGTATGCAAATGTTTGAACATATTTTATCCTTGAGCTATTTTCTTATGAAAGGCGCATGAATAATTCAAGCTATTTTTATATCAATTATCGGTTATTATCAGGGCATAAGACAGAATTATTTATTGGAAGGGACAATATTAAAACAAACGGGACAAAAAGCAGAATAAGTGGGACATTTTGCTTTGAGAGTTCTATGTTCTAAAGGGGTATGCAGACCTTATCTGCTTGCTTATAATGAAAATATGTCTTTTAGTTTTGATGCATACCTTTTACTTACAATAAATGCCATATCTGTATTTTTCAGATATACTTTCAATGAGCGCTGGAACCAAGGTTCAAATTTTTCGATAAAATTAATATTAATTAATGTAGAGCGGTGAATACGAATGAACTCATTTTCAGGTAGGACTGACTGCCATAATTTAAGAAGTTTGCTTACAATAATTTTCTGTCCGTTTTTCAAATATACCTTAGAGCTTTCACCTAAGGCTTCTATGCATATAATATTCTTTTTACTTACCAGTTCAATTTTGTCATTGACCTTAAGCATAACAGCCTCACTAGAGTCCTTTTCCGGGATGGAGGATTTATCATGCTGCTTTTGTGCCTTTGCTAGTAAAGCCTTATGTTTTTTTAATCTAACTTTTACAGCCTGAAGCAGTTCAGGAGCTTTAATGGGTTTAGTCAGATAGTCATCTGCGCCTAATTGCATTCCAGCTCTGAAATTCTCCATTTCTGCCTTTGCAGAGAGAAAAATGAAGGGAATTCCGCTAATGATCCTATCGCTATTAAAAATTTCCAAGACCTGATAACCATCAAGACCAGGCATCATAATATCGGAAATAATCAGATCGGGAATTTCCTCGTGTGCTAGCTTTATTCCATCTATTCCGTTTGCAGCCTGATATACCTTATAGCCCTCTTCTTCCAAAAGGATCTTCAGATTGTTACTAAGTGGTGATTCATCTTCTATTAGTAATATTTTTTCCATTATTTTAATTTCACTTTTCTTGTCTATCAGGATCTACAATTGGTAATATTATCACAAAATCCGTTCCTTTTTTCAGTTCACTCTTGCACATGATCTCCCCACCATGCAGCTCGACTGATCTTCTAACTATTGAAAGCCCGAGGCCTGTACCTGTTATATTGCATACATTTTCTCCCCTATGAAATGGTTCAAAAAGATGGCTAAGATCTTCCTTTGAGATACCTATACCTTGGTCCTTAACTTCAACAATTACATTTGAATTGTCCATTGTGACATAAAGACTTATCTGACCTGCTTCTATTGTATATTTAACAGCATTGCAGAGGAGATTATCAAGTATGAATTTCACCAGCTTTTTATCCAGGCACAGTTGCCTTTTATCTAAATCATAATTAAAAACAAAGCTGTGATATTCTTTTCCCTGGGATTTTGCATAGTTAAATGCTGTTAAGCAGGCTTCATAAAAATCAAAATTTTGTGGTGCAAATTCTGTTCTACCTGATTCGGTTCGGCTAATTGTAAGTACATCGTTTAATAATTCCGTCATCTGTTCTATTTGAGCTTCTATAATATTTAGCTGCTCATAATATTTATCTTCAGGCCACCTTCTTCCATACATTTTCAGCAGGTCAGACGAGCTTTGTATTGTTGCCAGAGGTGTTCTAAACTGATGAGATGCAGTAGAGACGAATCTTGTTTTTAGTTCACCTAATTCCTTTTCTTTCTGAAGTGTTCTTACCAGCTCATTTTCAATTTTCTTTCTTTCAGAGATGTCAAATATGGCAGTTATAGTTCCACCAGGCTGATCATCTCCTCTTTTGAAGAGTGATTTATATATTACGACATTTCTTATCTGTCCGTTTTTAATTATCACTTTAGATTCAAAAGATTGCGTAATACCATCGGCAAGAAGTTTTGCATTTTCTGAAGAACCAGATTCCTGCTTTTCTTCAGAGGTCATTGGATTTTCCGAATGATATTCATTACTATCGGTTAGCAATTCTTCCTTTGATATTCCGAGGAACTCCTCTGCTGCACTATTACATTCTGTAAATTGTTTATTTATGCCCTGAATAAGTATGGGAATTGGAATGGTATCTAAGAGTGCTTTAAAGAATATGATCTGATCTGTAACTTTATTATCGGCTTTTTCGGCTCTTTCAATTTGTTCGGAAAGACTGTTGTTTAGTTCATCTAACCTTTCCGTTCGTTTAGCAATAAGGTCTTCAAGCTGATTTTTATACCTAATAAGTTCAATCTCGGTAATCTTCTTTTCAGTTATATCCCGCATAGCAAAGACAATAGCTTTATCTTCTCCATATTCAACAATCTCTGCCGATATGGATAAGGTTTTCTTATCTTTGTTTTTTGTCAAAAAGTCAGCTTCAAAATTTCTAATAGCTTTATTTGATAATAGCTGCTCAACGAGCCTTTCTCTATCTTTAGGATTGCACCATAGGTTAAGACCAACCAGAGATTTACCTATCAGCTCCTGAACACCAAAGCCAAAGAGTCTGGAAAAGCTTTCATTTCCATCTAATATTAAACCATCACTAAGGCGGGAAATATTAATAGATTCAGGATTCTTAAAAAATGAGCTTGTCAATTTTTTATGGAAGCAATAAAGCGCTGCCTCGGCATTTTTTCTTTCCTGGATCTCTTTTTCGAGTTTATTATTAACGCAGGCTAGTTCAAATGTGCGTTTTTCAACCAGATCTTCCAGTCTATTTTTTATTTCCCTTAGCTCAGCTTCGGCTTTTTCTTTAGAAATGATCTCATTTTCAAGAGCTAGTTTTTGTTTATTAAATTCTAAGGTTAATTTAACCAGCTCGCTACTTGCTTCGTTTTTCCCTTTCTGAATTCTTCTCAGAGGACCAGTTAGTTTGGTCTTAAGTTTATTTTTTATTGATGTTAAGTGAATTTTAGATTTCAACTAAAATTCTCCAACTATCACTTTTAGTTTCATTATGTAAGATAGAATTAAAAAATATCGTTTTAGAGTTGATAGTTTAGCCTTGTTGCACCTGGATTATTTGCCTTCAGACAAGGTATCTCGTAAAACAAATGCGGGTATATATATGTCCGGTAACGATCTTTTTTTTTGAGTGACTAAGCCAGGGAAAGGCCTTGAAATGGATTTATTCATATGCCCCTTATACAAAAAGGCAATTAATCACTGAACGCGGAAATACTTATTTTCAGGTTTTACTTTTTTTAATAAATTCAGCCTAGATAAATGAGCTAAATTCCCGTTTTTACAAATTTCAACAAAGCCGGACATTCCAAACTACAAATGACAAAACATTATCCGATAGAATCAACCCCAAATAAAAACATATGCATTTAAGATTTGGAAAATACATAAATAACAAGACAATAACAATTAACAGGATCACACTGGTCACAACACACACAGGTTAAGACACTCTGATATTTCTATAGAGTTATAACAGCCATAAGTTTATTGTACACATTTGTTTTATATTGAGCCAGTATCACAAAGTCATATTTCATTATGAGACAATTTGTGCATAAGAAAGCCTCTCAATACAAAATCTTTTTATTTTTTCCGGCAAGCTGAAAAATTTTACTATATATACAATAAAGGTCCATAGAATTTAGTATTTTTTCATTTTCCCAAAGACAACGCATTTTTTAAAAGACAAAAATTTCTACTACCAAAGAGACAGATTATGTTAAACCTTAAAAAAATTTTAGTTTTATTTCTCATCTTTTTTTTATTTAATCCAGGCCTCAAATATCCCCAAAAATTTCTATTAAGAGATCTGCCACAAAATACAGTCTCAGCGAGCTTAAGATATATTCATCCCATATTTGATCATGATGTTGAGAGTGATATTATCTCCGGCATTTATGACATAAATGTTAGTTTTCCAATCAGCAGACGGATGAATCTTAATGTAATTTTGCCAATAGAACATATTAATTTAAACGAACACTATAATACTGATCCTATTGAAGGCTATTATTATGGATATTGGGGAATGCGCAAGATGAATGAAACCAATATCGGCAATTTATATTTGGGCCTACAAAGCAAAAGTTTAACAGAGGAGGATAGCAAGACAAATACTGCCTTTGGAATTTTCATCCCTACAACTTCCAAAGATAAAGCTATGGCTCTTTCCATGAGTTATTTTACCGATATATATAATCCGTCCAAATACATACCAGAAACATTTTCACTCTATTTTAATTTGTCAAATGAATGGAAGTTTCAAAATGGAATGAACCTCAGACTAGAGGGAGGTCCAGATGTTTTAATACCCAGCGGTTCCAAAGAATATCAAAGAGAAACACAGATGTACATTCACTATGGTATTTCACTTGGCTACAGTTATTCCCAGTTTTTTGCAAACTCTGAGTTATTGGGGCTCACAACATTAAGAGGAAGTAATATGAGTTTCACTGACAGGTTTATCAATGGAGTATCACTTGGTGCAGGATGGCAGAACGAGGTCTTTAGTGCAGGTATGTTTTACCAGTGGCATTTGAATCAGTGGATCGGCACTTTGACAGATGGATCAGTCGGAATAAAGTTTGGTTTTGTAGTTCCTGAATAGAAAAAATAATTAAGGGGAGAAAAGCGGGATGATCAATACTTCCTGTTTTTCCCCTTTTGAAGTATGTGTCTCTAGATTTATTTTTTTGCAATTACGAGGCAATTGCCTTCGGCAACATCTTTAATTTCTATACTGCTCATTCCTGCAGATAAAAGCCAGTCAGATATTTCAGTTTGCGTATATGTATCACCTTTTTGTGTTCCAACGAGCATATTAATTGCAAAAATAGTTCCGCCTATTGGTTCAGTTCTTTCATCATTCATTACATAATCAAGTATAACTATCTGACCGCCAGGATTAAGTGAATCTGCACACTTTCTAATCAGATCCTGGTTGTCATCATATGAGTTGCTATGAACGACAGCCGACAAAAAGATCATATCGTATCCTGAGCCTATGTCATCTTTAAGATAATCTCCTGCAATGGTTTTTACTCTTTCTGTCATATCTTCTTTATAAATATGTTCCCTTGTTATAGGTACAACATTTGGCAGATCGAATATAACAGCATTCATTTTATCATTTTGCTTTAGGAAAGTAAAAGTAAAAATGCCTGAGCCGCCTCCTACATCCAGAATTTTCTTAACCTTGGAAAAGTCAAGTAGTGGAGCAACCTGTTTTGCCCTGTTTATACCTCTTGCGTGCATAGCTTGTATAAAGGATTTAAGCCACACTTCTTCCCGCTCATTGATCTCTTCTTGTACAGATGCACTCCCCTTGCGCACTGATTCAGTAAGGTGGGACCAGGTATCCCAGAGATTTACAAGGTGCATTAAACCACTAAGATAATCTGGGCTATCTCTTACTAAATATTTCGATGCAATACTTTGATTTGAATACTTGCCTTTTTCTTTTCTTAAAAGGCCAATGGCCACCAGGGCATTCATCAGCCTTGCTGTAGCGTTTAGCTCAGTGGCTAGCTTTTCCGAAACCTCTTCACTTGTCTTTTCACCTGTGCCAAGTGCAGTAAAGACTCCAAGCTCATAGGCCGATAAAAATATTCTGCTTTTTTGAAAAGCAGAAGCCATCTGCATTATTTCAGCAGGAGTTTTGATTAAATCTTGTTCTTCATCCATGATTTCTTTTCCTCAGAAATTTTGCACAATTTTTTTAGTTAAGATTTTAATTGGATTATCTTGCATAATTTGAATTTAGCCAAACTTAATGTTAAATGGAAGTCTTTTAGAAATGATAGAAGCCTTAAAAAAGAAGTGCTTAGACAGGCAGTGGAGTTTTAGTTAACTAACTTTTAGCAATTCGACTTAAATTTATCAGTAAAGAGAGCCCAAGATAAGAGACAACTTAAAATGGACTCCCTTACTGAACCTTTTATTTCGAACCAATTTCTTTGTTACTTGGACAATATCATTTTTCTTGTAATGTTCACGTTATTTCCAAGCAGCTGATACATATAGACGCCTGAGCTTAATGAAGAGGCATTAAAATTAACGTTGTATGTACCAGGTGTAAATTCTCTTTGAGCTAAAGTTGTAATTTCCTTTCCAAGTGCGTTAAAGATCTTTAATGTATAATATCCACTCTTTGCAATTTCAAATCTTATTGATGTTGAAGGATTAAAAGGATTTGGATAGTTCTGCATAAGATCCATTTTATCCGGGATAGCCGAAGTGTGTTTATTTATGCCTGTTAAGTTAAAAGGCGAACTTACCTGAGCCATTGCCTTTAGAGACGGGCAGATTTCAATAGGTTGATCAACAGCAACTAATTCAGCTATATTTGTAATGGTCATTTCAAGAGCTATCTTTCCAATAAATTTAACATTATTAAATTGACCTGAACCTTTAACATTATAGGCAATTACCTGCCCGCTTATGAGCCCAGATGGAAAGTCAAGCGTAGCTTTAGGTGCAAGTATTGAAGCTTTAACTTCTATAGAGGAAATCTTAAGGGCTGAAGCTTCAAAGAAATTTATAAGTACATTAGAGTTTGTTGCGCCTTTTAATGCAAAACCACCTTTCCAGTCAATATTATTTCCTGAGACATTAATTAAAACTGTGGAATTTGCAGGGACATCAATAAGAAAATCATTACACTTTGACAGGTCACTTGCACTTATATTAAACCTGTTTATATCTTGGTTTGTACCTGTTAAGGATATTTGCCCGTATTCAAATTTACTTGTGCCATTCTGCTCAAGAACAGCCAGTTGTGAAGAAAGATTATTAAGGTAAAGCGAAGCTGCATTAAAATCGATAGGTGAGCTTTGAGTTATCTTTCCATCTGACAAATTCCAATGTGTAGTGTCGATGAAAGACCCAAAGGCTACATCACCATAGACTCGACCGCTTTTGTATGTCAATTTTCTGCCTACCACAAGCACGTTACCAGAGTTTGATGGCAGTACATCACCTACACTATAGTTTGCAAGTTCGGCATCATGCGCAACTGCGAGTTTACCTTGAGTATCAGATGAGGGCTGGATTAAATCATTAAGTACAAACAAATTATAATCTGCAGCCGTACCAAGATTAAATATTGCTCCCTCAGGTGCTCCAAGAGCAGCATTAACTGAGACTTTTATTTTCTTTGATTCATTTGGAGCAAGTGAACCAACACTCCAAATTCCTGTCTTAGGGTCATAACTGCCATCGGTAGATACATATTTTAATACAGCAGGTAAAACATCGGAGACCTGTACACCTGTAGCATTAACCTGGCTTGTATTTTTTACTGTTATTTCATAGTCAACCTTATCACCATCTTTAACTTTAATTGTGCCAGAAGTCTTTGAGACTGCAAGAGAAACAGTATTATACCAACTAACCGATGAGCTGACTGTTTTAGTATCCAAAACCGGAGTTGCAATTACAAGTTTTTGTTTTCCATTTGGATCTTTAACATTATAATACTGTGTTCCGCCTGGAATTGATACAGTAGCAGTAGCTGTAATAGTTGTTGCATTATTTGGTCCTGCATTTAATGTAACAGGTCCAGCTACTCCAGCGGAATTAGTAGTAACTGTGCTTGATGAGAGTGTGCCTTCATTAACTGTAAGCTTCACCTGTGCGCCTGCAATAGGAGCGCCAACTTCATTGTAAGTTTCTACAAAAAATTGTACAGGCGAACCTGCCTTAAAAGACTGAGAGGACATATTAATAAGCAGTGTTTTAAATGGCTGAATTGTACCGGCATTATTTTCTGCATCTTGTACAATTGCAAGTGCCCTGTTAATAATACTTTGTGCATCTTTATTTGAAGTATTTGGAGAGCATGAAGATATTTTTAATCCATCTGTAATATTCCATATTGCAAGCTGAATGGCCGCAGCCTCATATGATTCAGATAAAGAATTTGTATAAGGAAGCTGTTTATATGGATAATAGTTGTTGAGAATGTAGGTAATCTTTGAACTTGTTGAGCTTACGTCCTGGTACTGTGAATTGTAGGAGAGCTCATGAGTAAGGTCAATACAATAAAACCTTGCAGTTGCCGTCCCAACACTACCTAAAAAGGTTCCTGCATATGCTGTTTCATTGTAGGGTGCAGGCAAGTCAACAGACACATATTTATCAACCTTTGTTACACTTGCATAGCTGTTTATCTTTGCAAATACATTTACAAAAGAAAACAGAACAAAAAAAGCGAAATAGAACAATTTTTTCATTTACTTATCTCCTGAAGAAGCAAAAAATGATAAATAAAATTTCATTAGTGCATCTTAGGAGACAATGATCATGCCAAGAAAGCCTGCTCTCATTTTAGCACTTTTCCAGTAAATGGCAAGTTTCAAAATGAGAGCCTGTTTCAAAATGAGAAAGCCTAAGAGAGATAGAATATTTTTTCTATAGGTTTATTTAGTTAAGACAATCGGCTTTGAATCTGTAATTAAGACTGTATGCTCATAATGAGCAGTAAGAGAGCCCATCTTTGCAGCAATTGTCCAACCATCCCTTTTAGTTGTAATATCACTTTTTCTATTACATATCATTGGTTCAATTGCAATGACCAGTCCATTTTGCAGTTTTGTCTTGTCCCTAGGCTCATAAAAATTTAAGACTGAAGGATCTTCATGTACGGCTTTACCTACTCCATGGCCAGACAATTCTTTTACTACAAAATATCCGCCATTTTTAGTGTTATTTTCAATCGCTTTCCCAATTTCATTTAAGAATTGATTTGGCTTACATTGTTTAACAGCCTTATTAAAAGAAGAGACAGCATTTTCAACCATTTGTGCTGCCTGAGTGTTACACTCATTTCCACCAATAATTACGCTGCAAGCCGTATCGGAAATAAACCCTTCAAAAAAAGGAGTGACATCAATTTTTAATATATCACCTTTTTCGAGTTCTTTATTGTTGGGTAAGCCGTGGACTATACAGTTATTTACAGAATAAAAGGAATAACATGGCGAGTTATAATACATTTTGGGTGCAGATTTAGCCCCTATGGCTTTCATTTCCTTTTCACACAACTGATCAAGATACTCTGTAGTTACACCTGGGAGACTACTATCGGCCAGAAGTTTTAGTATGTGTTTTGCGACTCTAGAGGCGTTTTCGATCCCTTTCAGATCTTGTTCATTTTTAACTAACATTCTTTTTCCTTTTCACTAAAATTCTTCCTAATAAACAGAGATAAGCCTAATGAAGTTTTCATACGCTGGAATTCGAAATTTGCTCGAAGTGCGCGGCTGCGGCTTTTTGGAATGTCCTGGAAGTAGAACCTCCACCATAATAAATGTCTGTTCAACAGGACAAAATTTACAAAAATCCAAGTAATTCTCAAAAATTATCATTTTGAAAGGAATATATCTCAAAGGTATCCAATTATTATGAAGAAATAATCGACAAAATAAAATCCCCCACAATTGGAGAAGTCTCTCTTTAAAGATTAAGCTTCTTTCCGAAAGGAGCCAACACGTTATTAGGCCTGTGCTAAGCCAGAAGTTCAGTCTAAGATTCCTCCTATAGTATTAAGAAATTCCATAAACGTTAATGGTACATTTACTCTTTATACAGAGAGATTTCTTTATCATTTTGATACTGTCTTTAATGAGAATCATACGTCTGTTATTTAGAACAGATTATCTATAGAAAATCTATTCATATCTTAAAGACTCAATGGGGTCTAGTTTTACTGCCTTTATTGCAGGATAAATTCCAAATATTAATCCAGTTACGGTAGAGGCAACAATGCCAACAATTGCTCCTTCTAGCGAAAGCACAGCTGGAAGGCTTATTACAATACTTATTAATTTTGTAGTTATCATACCTAAAACAATTCCAAATATTCCTCCTATCACGCTAAATATAACAGACTCAAACAATAGTTGGAGAACAATATCTCGTTTTCTTGCACCGACAGAGCGACGGATACCGATTTCTTTAATTCTTTCAAACACTGACGCAAGTAGAATATTCATAATACCGATACCACCGACGAATAAAGAAAGCATTCCTATCCCTGCCGTAACCATTGTAGCCGTTCTAGTCATAGTTTCCTTGGTCGCAAAAACATCACGAACACTATGTACTTCAAATTTCATCATCCCATTATTTCGAGAGTATAGCAAGGTTTCGACCTGTCTCTTGGCTTTTTCCAATAAACCCTCCCTCGATTCACAACAGATTGAGTGAATTGTGCGGGAGCCTAACATCTTTATCTGAGCTACCGTAAGAGGCATATGTACAGTGATTAATCTGTTCAATGTTAATTTAGGTTCATTACTTTTTATCACTCCTACAATTCTAAATTTTCGTGAGCCTATATAAATAAAGCAATTTTGTGGCATACAATATTTTGTTTCTATGTTCTCTTCAATTGCACATACATCTAATAACAGCTTTAAATCCTCATCTGTTATATATCTGCCTGACACTATTGAAAGAGCTCGAATTTTGCTATATTCAGGAATTGTAGCTATAATATTAATTCCAACTAATTTATTTTTAAATATTCCTGGGGAATTAGTCATGATTAAAGGTGCAGCCCACCGAACGGCAGTACAACATTTTGGAATAAATTCTGCATCTCTGGAAGTCAACGATATAGATTTCAACAAATTAGATCTATTAAATTCATTCAGGGGGATAATACTCCCAGGAGTGGACGGGAAAAACATTCCAACCCAAAATACATCTGCACCCATTTGATGAATTTGAGCTTCAATCTTATTTTCTTGTCCCTTTCCAATAGATATTACTGTAATTACTGCTGCAACTCCAATGATAATTCCGCTCATTGTAAGTATTGAACGTAAAACATTGGAACGTAAGGCCATTAAGCTAATTAGGAAGGTTGCTCTTATCATTTACTTGTCCAATTTGGTTACTTATTATATAACTCCCATCTTCGACATCTAGATTGCCTGTTGTTATCACAGAATCCCATTTTGTTAAACCATCAATAAGTTCAATTGACCTATCATTTGTAAGGCCAGTCTTTACAACTTTTTTTCTAGCTCTTCCTTTTGATGTAACAAAGACCAATGTTGTATCATTGCGATATATAATAGCTTCAATCGGAATACTTAAAACACCTTCTTTTTCCTCCATGATAAAACGAGATTCCACTTGCGCACCAATTAGAATATTATCATACAATTTTGTTTTTATACTTGCTAATATGGTAAATTCTGGCTCGGAGCTCATGGTTCCATACTGATTGGACTTCATGTCTACTGCAGATCTTGCTATCTCCACAACCTTCCCCCATCGATAACCATTAAAAATCTTTGATTCATATTGTACATATTGGTCTAGTCTAATGAATGGAATCTGGTGTTGATCGACTAGTATTTCTACCGCAAAGGAAGAGGTATCTGCTATTAAAGCCAAAGGGGTTCCTGCACGAATATTATCTCCATCTTGAAATGACTTTTCAATAACCATTCCACTAAAACTACACTTAATAGGTTTGTCACTGATTTCTTCGCGAAGATTTTGGACATATTTTTCCTGCTTATATTTGCGTATTTTAAGTTCTTTCAACTCTCTTTCTGAAATCGCTTTCGCTTTATAGAGTTCTTCAGAATGTAAAACTTGTTCATTTAATATTTTAAGATCGAGAAGAGCATATTCAAACTCTCGCTTCTTTTGTCGTAATTCGGGTCCATTTAATCTTACAAAAGCTATTATTTCTCCTTCTGAAATAAATTGCCCAATAGATGTCCCCCTATCGATTACAACCCCATCAACTAAAGATACAAGCTGTTCTTTTTTTCTTACAACTATTTTGCCACGTCCTAAAGTACTAGCAGTAAAAGCCCCATATTTAACATTTACGGTTCTTACCATTAACGGTTGAATACTTTGCTCTTCTCTAAAAAAGTAAAAATACCCTAGACAACTTAAGATTAAAAAAACTAAACCAATAAAAATAGTAATTTTCATTTTTATTTCCTTAAACTTTCAACCCAAGGGAAAAACTCCCCCATAGCTTTTGCTAAACCTGCTCTTTGTATCACACAGGAAATCTTTGCATTATCAAGAGAATTTTTCGCTAGAGTATATCTATTTCTAACATTTTCGATTTCGCTAGATGTTATCTCTCCCGAACGAAAACGAAGCTCTGCAATGTTAAGAGCTTCTGCTGCCGTTTCAAGGCTTAATTGTAATGCTCCTAGTCTTTTTATAAATAAGACTAATGTTCTATAGCGAATCTCTAAATCAGCCCAAATATCTTCTTTTAACTGCTGATAATTATTTTCTTGGACTAAAATATTGCGTTCAGCAATCTCAACACCTGATGATATTCTACCTCCATCAAATAGCGGAATCGATATGCTCCCCGATAAATTCAATCCATAATTAGGCAAATTCAATGATTGAATCAGATTTTTTTCGATATTTGAACTTCGATTATATAATACACTAAATTGAAAGATTGGAGAAAACGAACCTGATATTTCGTCTTTATTTAATTTTGCTTTCGCAATTGATATTTCAGCCTGCTTTAACTCGCACCTATTTTTTATTGCTCTTTCAAACGCTTCATTAAATGAAAAATCAATAGAATCAATCCGGATATTTTGTTCAGGTAGAATTGTTGAATCTGGTTTTGTCCCTAGAATTCTCATAAAAGTTATTATCTGTGACCTAAAATTGTTTTGATTTTGAATGAGGTTATCGTTAGCAAGCCTATGCTGAACACGAAGGTTGAGGACCTCAAATTCTGCAATATTTCCCTGTTTTAATTTGATTTCAGCTATTTCCAAAATTCGTTTGGTGGATTCTTCTTCTTTAGCAATTTGTTCTACATTTTGGTTTGCCTGTCAGAGTTGAAAATAAGCATCAATAACAGAAAGGACTAACTGTTCACATATTAATTGATATTCCATAGTTGCTTGTTGAAATGACATATTAGCTTGTTTTATATCCGCATGTCCTGCATCAATTGCGCTTGAAGAGAGCGGTTGCTGAAATGCAATACCAAAAGAAGGTTGGGTTTGAAAACTAAACTCAGAAATACCTATCGCATAAGTTTGGATTCCCCCTGTCATTATTAATTTGCCACCTAAGGGAGCTAAAAATACTTGCTCAATATTAAAACATGGATAAATCTGTTGGAATTTTATTATCTGGTCATAGTATTCCTCGCATATAGCGTTTGGAATCTTCGTTTTGGTAATACTTCTAGTAAATCCTAAATTCGCATTAATTTTCGGTTGATAATTTAATTCTACTATTTGTTTCTGTGTGTATGAGGAAAGGTAATTTTGTTTTGCATTGTACATAATAGTTAAATTATTAACAAGTGCATATTTTATTGCATCGTAAAGAGAAATACATTGTCCGAACGAATTACCAAATATTGTTGTTAAATGCCTAATTGAATAATTAAAAATTGAATATTTCTTTTGACAACCATATGATTATTCAACCTTTATTAAACGATATCTTTATTTTTACATGTATTAAAAGAATTTCTTAATAAGGATAAATGAGTTGATCAAACAAACAAATATGCGTCTTAAAACCTATATTTTACGCCCAATGAGATTGAAAATATATGCCTTATATGCAACGGAGTAGTTCCATATTTTTCCCCAACAAATGATAACTTATATTCAGTAAGTACGAAGGGAATTATTGCTGCATTTTCAAGCAAATCGATTGTGCCGAATAATCCCACAGTCGGAACGGTAAGCCTATCTTCGATTGTATAGTTGTAATAATAAACCTGGTCTGAAACTGGATCAACAATAAAAGGAAGTCTATAGTCTTCCTGTTTAGGGCTTTCTTCCTTTACATATATCTTTTCTAGGCTGAAGGAAAGTCCGACATAGGATTGCCTGGATATACGGCGCTGAACAGCTAACTGAAAAGACAAGTCATCCCACAAATGGCCATAATAGCCGTGGTATTCAGCGTTTTTATATTGAAAATAGTAATATGATTCTTCATATTTTATCCGGAAGAACTCAGCTTCTGCCAGCAGCTTCCAGTCATCTGATAACTTGTATTCGACAATACATCCCGGCAGAACAAAGTCCCTGTCACTCCTTCCATACCCCAGTGAAATTCCGACAGTAAACTTCCCCTTTGACAAGTTCTGCTTTTGCATAATGCTATCCTGCTGACCACAAACTAAAATTGAAGCAGCTTGAAGGCATATTAGTAATAGAAATATTTTTCCACACATATAATACCTATTTGAAATGTAATTTTTATTAGGACAAATAATGTTCTCATCTCAGAAGCTGTTTATTGAAATATTTCTTACCACGAGGGATCTGTAACATGTGCCTCCTTAATCTCAATAACTAGTTTTTTGTTTGAGCCATCACGGTTCATTGTCCAGATACGGGTATAGTCGTCAAGACCGTTTGTACTTGTATAGGCTATCATTGATCCATCAGAAGACCAATCTGGAGCAAAACTTCCCCATGCATCTGTCAGCATTTTAATATCAGAACCATCAATATTCATTCTGAAGAGCTTGGGACCTGTTCCATTAGGAATAGTTCCGACAAATACTACCTCATCTCTTACTGGAGACCATCTTGCAGAATATGGACTATACTGGTCCGCTTGCGAAATATGTGTTAATTCATTTGTCTCAATATTTAAAATTCCGAGACCTTCTTGATCTGTACCAGCTTTATAATAAGTCAGAATAATTCTTTTTCCGTCAGGTGAAAAGTCGGCCCATGCGAAGATTGTCCTATCTTTAAAAGGATTAAGAGAATCGTTTGTCAGCTGTCTCCAATTATTCCCATTTGTATCTATCGCACAAATCTGTTTTCTGTTGTTAATAACAACATTAAAAATAATAGTTTTACCATCGGGCGATATTTTGGGATCGTTGCAATCTTTATCGATTGGAGTAAGAGCTTTTTTTTCTTCACCGTCATATCTCATCTTCCAGATGCGCGAGACATTATTGGGATTAAACATACGTGAAAATACTATCCACTTCTTGTCAGGGGACCACTCCGGTACAAAATCAGCAGGTCCGGAAGTAATCATATAGCTTTGGGTAAGATCAGACGACAGAAGTTTTATTCGCCATCCCAAATGCCCTTCCGCAGATTGATAGACTATCGTGTTTTTGTCAATAAAGGAAATGGGTTTATTTATAATTTGCAATTCATCAAAATCATCACTGCAAGAAGTTAAAGTAAACAAGACCAGAAAAACCATTACTTTTAATCTCTCTTTTAACTTTAACATAATTTTCCTTTTTTTATAAAATTCAATCTGGTACCGAGATTTCAGTACCAGACTAATCATTTTTGCACTTCAGACTATTTTAAGTAGTTTCCTTCAGACAACGAATGTCAACCTTTATGATAATATTGCCTTGATGTGGTTTAGCAGCTACCCCAAGATAGTTAAGTCCATAGCAATCACCAAATGCATGTAGGTTTAACGCAGCTGTTCCACACTGCATAAAATAGTAACCAGTAATTCCAAAATTAGTTTGATGCCCTTGCCAATCATCAACATATCTATAAGAAGTACTCGAATTCCAGTCGCTTGACCAAGCAGTTTCTCCTTGATTTGCATGATAGACTGTCCCCTCCACATATGGAGCATTACATGCTACGCAGTAGCTAGCTGTACCACAAGTAGTACCGGAACATGTACTTGCACATGTACTTGCACATGTACTTGCACATGTACTCTGCTGACTATTGCAGGTACTTTCGCAAGTCGAATAACAGGTACTTCCATAACAGGCAGTTAAAAGACAAGTCTCGGAACTACCACAGTACGAAGGTTCACAAGTACTAATCTGAGTATGTAATGCTTGTGGCTGAACACATTTCGCTGAGGAAGTTGCTGCCGCATCAGAACTATTAGAGCTGCAAGATTGAACTGCAATATAGCCCTCAAGTTTTGCTATACTGCTTTTAAGCGAAGCTTTAAATAATGGTGAATTTTTCATTTCACCTTTCGATAAAGCAAAATCAGGACATGTACAACAAAACATCATTATCAAGATAAGGCACAGTTTAGTTTGCATTGTCATTCTCCAATATTTTTGTTAAACGTAAAACAAATATTGAGTGTTGAAGCTTTTCGATATTAGTCCTCTCCTCCGTTTTTGATTATTTATCGAATAAATCAATTCAGCAAACGGTGATAATTTAAGTTACGTAAATGCCTGAAGTGCCCATTTTTCTTAAATATTGTCTAGGATGGACCAATCCTGCACATCGTTTGCTCATAAAATAAAAAGATAATTATTTTAACTTTATTACTTTAATTTTAGTATCTCATTGAACAGCCAATATTCCAATTTAGAGATGTTCAATTGATTCTTACTTGGTCTTGTTGATGTATTCCCCATCTCTTTGTCGGTAAACAAATTAGAGTTTGCAAGTAATACTATCTCCCCTTTCCCAATCTGATATTTTGACATTACTGTTCTTATGCTTAAAGTATCAATACTTAAGTGCTGAGCTTTATTCCTTTTTTCATTTAGAAATTTTCTGATCTTTACACCGTAATCAGGATCTGCCAACATTAAAATGTTCTGTTCTTTTTGAATTTCCGCAATATTCAATTTTGTTTTTTCAACACCTTTAATTCCATCTATTCTACCATCCGATTCCAATTCTGAATAATGAATATTTTTTGTTCTTGCAAACAATATTTGTTTTCCTCCGCTAATATAGCCGGCTGATTGCGCACTAATCTTAAGAGAATCATTTTTACTTTTAAATATTGATACTTCTTGAGCAAGATTACTATTTAACCGCAACGGGACCCCTAGCCTTGACAATAATTCATTTGCCACTGCATAATTATTTAGTGATGGATTATCTATTAACAAGAGTTTACCCCCCTGCTTCAAAAATATTTTTGTCTTTGACACCTCATCGACACTAAATGATTTTGATGGATTGATAACAACAACTGCATTCCCTTCTTTAAGCGCACCTTCATATGAATTCATTAAATATGGGACTATTCCTACTCGCTGCAACCAAACATAAAATGTATGATAGCTCTTTTCAAAATTGGAAATTATATGAACTACTGGCAATTCAATATCGGAATGCTCTGCTTCAAAACTTACCTTTACAAATTTTGTATGCTCTTTTAATACAGGATATGAAAAATAATTTAAGCGCTCATATCCTTTTATTACAATTGGTACTATGATAAGTCCTAAGAGAGCTGAAAGGAAAAGAGGAGTTGGTTTTTTCATTCTTCGTAAAAAGATAACCTGAATTATTAAAGAACATAGTAAAATAATAATAAAGATAAATCTTAAGGATGCCATTACACTATTTTTTCTATTTAACCAATCCATAATGCCTAATATAAGCTCTGGTTTGCCCGGCATAAACATATAAAAGTTAGACAACACCGTACTATCTGTAAATAAAAATACTCTACCTTTACCATATAATAATCCTGCTGATTGGGCAAATATGCCAAATTCCATTTCTCCAGTATTAGCAGCATCTTTCGGAAAGAAATTTGGACGTGAATAATCGAGGTAGATTGATTTCAACCCATAACCTATTATTGAGTTTTCTGCCATTAATGGAGCATCAAGCATACATCCTGTTGCAAACATAAATGGAGGCATGTACTGTACTGTGGGATGAGGTAAAAGTAAAGGTTTCTTAAATAATGATAACTCTCCACTTATATCATACTGCCCATCATATCGAAATTTAATTCCAAACTCAGAAGCCAAGGGATTCAGATTTGTTGTGATTCCAAAGACATTTGTATGGTCCCCTACCATAAAAAGTCCCCCACCTCTTTTTACGAACCTTTTTATTGATTCAATTTCTGATAAAGAGAAAGGCTCTGTAGGTGTCTTAATAAAAAGAATATCATAATTACATAATGTTTCATCTGTCAATTTATCTTTATTTCTATCAACTATAAAATAGTGATTAAGGAATTCTGCTAACGACCAATAATTATATGTAGACTTTTCCCCATAACACTTTGTGTTAAACTCTTCAGTTGTCCATTCCCAATTGCTATGTCCTTCATCAATGATGATCCTCCCCTGCTTCTTTTCGCCTGGATCAACAAAACCGAAAAATCCTATTGTTGAAATTATAAATAGTAATAATGTGAAACTAAAAGCCCAATTGCTTTTAATAAATCCGTGCTCTTCAATATTTAATGTTTGAGGAACCATTTTATATTTAAATGGAATAAACTTTCCCAAAAACCATGGATGTCGAGGGCCGAAAGTATTCCCCAGGTTAGGGTCATAAGTGTTCCCCACCCATTTTAATTATTTAGCGATATATAAAACAAAGAAAAATCACATTCAAGAGGTTTTAACTTTTAGGTCTTAATTTCTTTCTATAAGATTCTCCCTTAATTACTATTTGATGTGCATTATGGCAAAGCCTGTCCATAAGAGCATTGGCCATTATAGGATCAGGAAAAACAGCCGACCAGTCACTAATGGACCTATTGCTTGTGATGATAGTAGACTTAAGGCCATATCTCTGGTCAATAACAGCATAGAAGTACTCGGCGTATTTTTGATCTATTTTCTTAAAAGCAAAGTCATCAATAATGAGTAAATCAGTCTTAATTAAGGATCTCAGCATATTATCTAGTCTATTGCTAAGGTCAGCCTTTGAGAGTTGACTAAACAGGTCATAGAAATTAAAGAACTGGACTGACATATATTTCCTGCATGCACAATGTCCTATGGCTTTAGCCAGGTGACTTTTTCCTTTATGGAAAGCTTTCCATAATGGTAATTATGGTAAGTTTTTGTTTATGGAAAGTAATTGGGATAAATGCTTGAAATACTTGCCGATTTGATTCTCTTTCTTGCCATAATATTTGTGAAGAAAATCTCTTTTGACTATTTAAATACATGATATCATGGGAAATTTGAGAAGCGAAAGTCGTAGTTTACAAAATTATTATGGAAATTTTAGCGATTTTTAAGGTTATAAAAATATAGCGAATACAAAGAATAAACGAGAGGAATTATTATTATAAAATATTATGGAAAGGATTATACCGGAGAAAGTTGGATTTTAGCGTAATTTTTAAGAAAGTTCCGATGTTGTTTCCATAAACAAAAACTTACCATAATTACCAGTTCCTGTTGGTCCAATAAAAAATATATTCTCTGCTTTTTCAATAAAGTGGCAAAGTGATAGTTCCCTAATCTGTGCAGCATTTATAGAAGGATTAAACGTAAGGTCGAAACTCTCTAAGGTCTTTGTTGATTCAATACGGGCATTTACAATAAGCCTCTGCAAGGTTCTGTTCCGTCTTACCTGGAATTCATCTGTAACGATCATTGTAAGTAGTTCAGAGTATGAGAGCTGGTTTTGTTCTGCTTCCATTATCCTTAGTTCCAGTGTTTCAGCTGCACCTGAGAGTTTCAGGTTCTTTAGTTTTGAGATTAGTTCTGAATAGTTCGGCATAGGGATTAGTTTTCCTTTATTTTTATGAGTGAGTAAAATAGTTCATATCACGTACAAAGCTTTCAGTCTCAAGAGATAAGGACAGCTGCCCGGTTTGACTCTGAGTTATTATCTCCTGGTGTTTTTCTACAATAGACTTAAACAGTTTCGGATGAACCGTAGTGTAGTTTTCAAGAGCAGTTATGCTTGCAAGTTCAATTATTTCGGCCGGATAATTCTTTGCCAGAGCAACAATAGCCTCAAGCCCGTCTTAAATTGATATAAGCATTAGGAGATAAGATCTTTACAATAAGCTTTTCAAATTCAGGAGTAATTTCATGAGCTTGTCGTCTTAAATGAAACGGCATCCCAGTGTCCAATCGGTGATGCATCTCATCGGGGAAGTCATTTATATCAGTAGAACGGCTGCCCATAGGGACTATGTGCTGCTTTACAAGCTCTTCCTTAAAGTAAATCTTTACTGTGTTATGCTGTAGCCTGACCATTACTTTTTCTCCTATAAACTCTTCAGGCATCGAGTAGGATTTCTTATTTACCTGAATGTAATGGTCTGGATGTACTATAGCTTCTTTCCACTCTGAGATTGAATATTCATCCAGAGGAAGCGATAATAACTTAGGCTGTTCAATTTGTTTGAATGTATTATATGGTTCTTCCTGTGTTGTGCCGTGCTTTCTTTTTCCATATACATTTATGATCCAGTTCTTTATCTGTGCATTTGCTTCAGAGAGACTGATCATTGGGTTAATGGCAAGCATTTTCCTGAACTCTTCTCTTATTGTCTGTACATCACGCTCTACAATGCCTTTATCCTTAGGTGATGCAACTCTGCACGGGTCAAGAAATAGTCCGTAGTGTTCGGCCATTTCAGCATAAGCTTTATTGATCTTTGGATCATATAAATCAGGCTTTACTACTCCGCTTTTCAGGTTATCCAGCTTTAGAGTTACTGGTAAACCCTGAAAGAAGTTGAACATATTGATATGAGACTGTACAAAACTCTTCTGGTTCTGTGAGAATACAAACTCAACAAATTTATGCCTGCTGTAAGACAAGGTTCCTATAAAGGCATAGACTAATTTACGTTTTCCTGTTGGACTGTCATAAATCAGTCCTACTTTGCAGTAGTCGACCTGGCATTGGCTGCCAGGATCAGACTCTATGCGGCAGGTGGAGTTAGTATTGGATTTGACAATTTGATGCTTCCGTACGAATCTTTTGAAGCTGCTATAGCTTACCTTATCAGTAAGATTGTGTTTAAGGCAGATGACTTCAAAGGCACTCTTTGGATTTAGTTTGTCTTTTGATTTATTTACAAGTTCAGAAATCTCATCTTTGAATGAAATGAGTATATCCTGCTTTTCTGTTGGTCTTCCCATCACTTCAGGTGAAAGTAGAGATTTTATTACTTCAGAGGGGGCTGTCTCAGGATGTTTTTTTAATGGCTTTTAAGTATTTTCTGATTGTTTTTCTGTCAAAGTCAAGTGATCTTGAGATTGATGAAACAGATTGCCCCATTTTACGACGTCTAATTATTTCTGTTATGTCCATAGTTGTAATTCTGTTATATCCCATTCATTTCCCTGCATGTAAAGATTTTATTATTTAACAGAGTGAATGGTACTTTTTTTAATTGAATTATTGAACTATGGGTGGGGAATACTTATGGCCCTAACCTGGGGATTACTTATGACCCTAAAGTCCGAAAAACTGGGGAATACTTATGGCCCCTGACATTTATGTTACTAGTTACCTCAGTTTTTTTTCGAGTAACGTATTATTTCTAGCTACTTTTGAATTAGGTGTTAACTCTTCTCCAAAAATGTTCAAAACAATACTTTTTATTCAGTAAACTAATTTAATATTTTCAAAAGCTAATTTAGATTGATGTGTCTTTTATCACTACGTATAATAAATAACAATAGTTAGAATTAAAACTGCATTTTTATTAAATCTGCATAATAAGGAATTTAATCTGATAGAATTAAAACAATACAGACAGATCTATAAAGGAAATAATTAAATATTTCCAAGAACAACTGTTCCAATTTTACATAAATGCTGTTGATACATAAATAAATGAGTTGTGAAAATTATATAGATGTCAATAAAATTAGATAATTACATTCAAATTAAATATTTATGCAAAGCTTTCCCAATGCATCTTTTCCTGATTTAATTTTCCCGAATAATTTACGACAATTAAAGAAATGGGGAAAAACTGAGACTGCAAAATAGTTTTTTTTGCATCAGCGAATTTAGGCCAGATAGTCAATCATAGGTTCTTTAAAAACAAAAAAGCCTCGAAATCAAAGATTTCAAGGCTTTCTGTGAGCACGGGTGGGCTCG
>JAUZPB010000309.1 GCA_030706145.1 Bacteroidota bacterium | reverse complement strand
TCATATAATGACCAATAGCACCGACCTATTAAAGATCGTTATTCCTTCACAAATAAGATTAAATTATGTTGCTAAGATAGATTCTGTGGCACTTACTTCAGACTCTATTGATAATTATATACTAATAGATCTAGGCAAATTGAATATGGCAACAAAAGACTATATAGGGAAAAGGACTGCAAACAAGGAATTTTCAGTTTGCTTTCAGCAGGATCAGTATCTATTTCTAAAGGCAAAGAAATAACTAGGAAGATAGAATAAGTAGGAAGATGAAATAAGTAATAAAGTATTTGTTCAGAGAATAATTATTTAATAGCTCTATTCTATTGCCAGATGCCTTATTGGGGAAAGGACATCTGGCATAGAAAAAATTCTACAGACCATAGTACAAGGCAAGATAAAACTCATTAGATTTTTTGTCAACAAAGCTTCCATTACTATTTTGTTCAATTGAAGAATCATTATGATTAAATCTTGCACGTGCAAACAGCTCATGAGTCAGTTCATATTTTATTTCAATTCCTGCGTTAGTATAGTTTCTTCTTAATCCAAAGAGAAACGGAGGCTGCACAGGGCCATACTGAAGTTCTACTCCTTCAGAAAGGTCATATTCTCCTCGTCTAATATGTTCACCCCACAAAGTAGCCTGAAGACCTCTGATGAAGCGGTAGTTAAGTGAGCCATATATCATATCTGCATTATCTCCTATCCAGTGTCCAAGCTGATAGCCCGAATTTGTATATGTCTGTGTTGGTATATAATGCCTGTAGATAAAAGGATAGGTTTTAGTATATTCAACTGTAAAGGAAAGATTATCTACAGGAAGATCCGTAACAGATCCGCCTAAAGTAAATCCCAGCTGATTTCTTTGTTTACTGTGGTCAAAGAGATCTTCGATTGAAATCTCGTCAATATACAAAGTGCCATAAAGATGGGTATTCTTCAGGTGATCTCTTGAGCTTATGCCTAAGAAGAATTGCGAATTTGAGCCAGCGTTATTATTGCCTCTACTTAAGTAGTGATCTGCCAGACGAAAGAACATAAGAGGCATTAGGTAAGAGAGTTCAAGTTTATCACTATAAATGACAGATTCACCCAGAGAAATATTAAGACCACTGTATGGAGTAAATATAAGGCTATGCGAAGCTAAGAATTTCTGTCTGAATACAGTGCGGTCGAACTTATGGTTCAATCTGTAGGAGCGGTACATCTCGGTTGAATCAACGACATCCGAATTAAGCCAGGCATGAATATAATTAAACTTCAGCCAGGATACTGGATTTATGTCCAATCTTAAAAAAGGAAAGGAAGGAGCCTTTTCAGAGAGTACAAGTTTTCCGCTTTCGCCATATCCCCATTCCAGGAAATCCTTTCCTATCATTGCACTTCCCCATGACCAGTCGGTAGCCAGTGTGGTTCTTACCTCGCTATATTGAATTTCATTTTTGCTGCCATAAGCAACAATAGCTCCGGTTGTTGGGGTAAATGCCTTTGTCCTGTCTATATTTTCTCCTTTTTCACTATTATCCCTGTAATCAAAGCTAAAACCAATCTTGTCTGTTAGATAGCCATAAAAGTAGAGGCCGCTCCACTGATGAGAATAACTTTTTGAACCAATGCTTCCCTTCTCATAGCCAAGTATAGGACTTAGGTTCACCTTAAAGAGTTTGTCCTTGTACGAAAAAAGTCTGGACCTGCCGGATGGATCCTTTCCCAATAGATTTGTTCCAGTTGCAGAAGTATCTTGCGGTGAAAGAAAGCTAAGTTCATCATAATAGTCCTTTTTATAGAACTCAAGCTCTTGTTTTTCAAGGCCATTAAGCTGATTTTCTTTTGAGGATATCTCAAGAAGCTTTTCTGCAATATATTTTTTTGAAAGGGGTTTTATTTGGTCGTTAAGTTCAATAATTCCTTTCTGGCTCATTCGGCCGAGGTAAACGTAAATATCTTTATACAAAGGCTCATAAACCACTTGTGCAAATGCAGAGGCAAAGGATATAAACATCAGTAGCAATATAATTTTTTTCATATCAGGATAAATTTTAGTTTTTGGAATGTGCAAATATGGTAAAGCAAAAGCAAAAGGTAAAGGGAGAAAAAAATAGTGTTCAGAAAAAATAGTGTTGGCAATATCTAGTGTTACTCTTTTCAGTAAGCTGTCTTGTCACCTTTTATCATATTAAATATTGTAAAAAGGATCAGTTTTATATCAAGTATCAGGGACCAATTTTCAATGTACCAGATGTCATTGTCAATTCTTTGCTGCATAAGAAGTAAACTGTTTGTCTCGCCTCTAAAACCATTAACCTGAGCAAGACCTGTTATGCCAGGCTTAACAAGATGGCGCAGCCTGTAGCCGTTTACTATATTTTCATATTCCAGATTAAGTGGGACAGGATGCGGGCGAGGGCCAACGATTGACATTTCTCCTTTTAGCACATTTAGGAATTGAGGCAGTTCATCCAGATTGTTCTTTCTTAAAATTTTTCCTACAGTTGTAAGGCGGGTATCATTTCGGGAGACCTGAAGGAATTTTCCGTTCTTACTAAATTCTTTGCAGTCATTATGCATAGAGCGGAATTTGTAAAGGAAAAATCTTATGTTGTTCTTACCTTCTCTTTCCTGTTTAAAAAATATATGACCAGAACCGCTTAGCCTGATAATAAAAGTAACTATTGGCCAAAGCCATGAGAAAAGAACCGTAAAAATAAATAAAGAGAAGAGAACATCCAGCATCCTTTTAGCAAGTCTGTTGATTGTTTTTTCAAGAGGCAATTGCCTG
>JAUZPB010000308.1 GCA_030706145.1 Bacteroidota bacterium | reverse complement strand
GATTGCTCGCGCAGCTTCTTAATTCTCTCGTTCATATTCTTTAACCTTTTTTATATTCCTGTTATTTTCCATTTTCTAAAAATTTTTTAAGGTTTATCTTTTTTAAAGCTTATACCTTTCAAAGGCTTATCTTTTAAAAAGCCTATCCTTTTCAAAAGCTTATACTTTTATATATCCTTTAACCTCTGATTTTTACCTGAAGGCCATGACATCTGAATTTCTGGCAAACCTCATCCAGAATTTCATCTTTTTGTGAAGAAAGACAGTTCATGTCATATCCTAGTCCCAGTTTTTTATATTTGCTTATTGCTATTTCATTAAAAGGTAAAAGAGTAACATCTTTTATATTAAGATCGGAAATAAGTTCTATTGCTGCTTCAAGATTCTTCTGCGTATCGGTAATTTGCGGAATAAGCGGAATCCTAATATTTATATTGCAGGATAAGTCACAAAGCTTTTTTAGGTTTTCATGGATCAGCTTATTAGAAACTCCCGTATATTTTATGTGGTCAACGTCATCAATTATTTTAAGGTCGAAAAGGAAAAGGTCAGTGAATTCTGATACTTTTAATAAGTTTTCATATGGAGCAAACCCGCAGGTATCGACAGCTGTGTGAATATCCTTTGCTTTGCACTGCCTAAGGAGTTCAAGAAGAAACTGACTCTGCATAAGAGGTTCTCCGCCAGAGAAAGTAACTCCCCCGCCTGATTCCTCATAAAACAAATAGTCCTTTAATATTTCTTTCATCAGAAGAGAAGAACTTACATTAAAGCCGACCTGATCAGGATCAGAATTAAATGAAAAAAGGTGCTTGTATAAGGGGGCAGACATCTTTTCCGGCTCAAGCTTTTTACTTTCGGGATTATGACACCACAGGCAGTTAAGCGGGCATCCTTTAAAGAAAACGGTAGTTCTTATGCCAGGCCCGTCATTGATGGAGAATTTTTGAATGTTGAATATGGTACCGGATAGTTCGCTCATAAACTTTGGATAAAATAAAAAAATTCTTTATTAAAATTTACAAATTTCTCCCGATCATAATATAACAATAAATGTTTTTTTGGCAAATAAAACAGAGATGCACATCTTCATTCAGGGTAATTATTTCAAAAAAATAAAAAAATCGTAAGAGTCAAGATTAGGGGCAAAATTGGTCACCTGTACAATAATCGCCATTATTTTCGATTATTAGTAGTTAAATTTTATGCGTTTTTGCAAAAATTTCACATTTATTGGCATTTTTCTTTGGCTCATTAATTGATTGTAAAGGCAAAAATTTCGGGATAACCTCATTTATGAAAAGACTGCTATTCACTTTTCTATTATTCATAAGCGCCTTACTGAGGGCACAGTCATCAATAACTGTAAATTCTCCAAATGGCGGGGAGCATATCCAGCAGGGTAAAAGCACTACAATATCCTGGTCCTTCACTGGTACAATTAACAACGTCAGGATTGAATATTCAATTGACGGGGGGACTAATTGGATACAAATTTCTTCTAGTGCACCTAGCGCCAACAGCGGGCCAAATTCCGGCAATTACTCATGGACAGTTCCTATAGGATCGACAACAGATCAGGCAAGGATAAGGATAAGTGATGCCGTAGCCCCATCGGTTTATGATATTAGTGATAACAACTTTTCAATAATAAACCTTGACCTTTTAACACCAAATGGAAGTGAGCACTTGCAGGCAGGCAAGACATATAACGTCACCTGGACAAACAGTACAAATTTATCGAGCGTAGATATAAAATATACAACAGATGATGGGGGCAGCTGGGGCGATGTGGTTGCTGGTTATAATGCCTCTTTTCATTCCTATAGCTGGAGTGTCCCATCTAACATAGGATCTGATAGATGTAAGATTAAGATCTTAGATGCTGCAAATGCACTTGTTTCAGATATAAGTCAGAATGACTTCTCTATTATGGATGTTGATCTTGTTAATCCTGCAAATTCAAGCAGGATACAGGCAGGTTCGGTATATGATATAACGTGGACGAACACAACAAATCTTGTAAATGTTAAACTTGAATATTCCACAGATAACGGAACTAGCTGGAGTGTGATCTCATCTTCTGTTTCTGCTTCACCGGGGCTGTATCACTGGACAGTTCCCCCAGGAATTGGCTCTGATCAGTGCAAAATAAGAATAAGTGATGCAGCAGCTTCGGGTTCAGTCAGTGATATGAATACCGGAGCATTTTCTATTATAAGCCTTACACTTACAAGTCCTGTCGGAGGAGAATACCTGCAGGGAAATAATCCTTATACCTTTACCTGGAGCAGCAGTTCAAACCTAAGTAATGTCGATATTGCCTATACGACAAATAATGGGGTCAGCTGGTTTCCTCTTGCAACAGGGGTAAACGCATCCTCACATTCTTATACTATGACAATTCCACCGGATATTTCCTCTGATCAGTGCAAACTTAAGATCTCTGATGCTCTGTCACCTGCAATTTCAAGTATAAGTCCAAATGTATTTTCTGTAAGGCAGCTTTCACTTACTCTTCCAAATGGAGGAGAATATGTAAAGGCTGGAAGCTCCTGCAACATAACCTGGACAAGGAGTAATAATGTTACAAATGTGAGTCTTGAATATTCGACAAATAATGGCTCAAGCTGGACAACTATTGTCTCTCCCCTTGATGCATCACTCGGGACTTACACATGGAATGTGCCGGGAAATCTTGCTGCAGATCAGGCTTTAATAAGGATATCTGATTCACAAGCTCCATCACAGGTTAAAGATGTAAGTGATGCTTCTTTTCACAT
>JAUZPB010000307.1 GCA_030706145.1 Bacteroidota bacterium | reverse complement strand
GCATGGATGAAAAGTTAGAACTTTTAAAGAAATATAATCTTGAAAAAGATAAGTTGGATTTTTCTATAGATGATTTGTCTCTTGAAGATTTAGAGATAAAACTAAAGGAAATGTCTAAGCCTGATTCAAGTTTTTCACTTAGCAATAATCAACTTGAAGATGAAATTAGAAAAGTATTAAGAGGTATGACAACTATAACTCATGACTACTGGGGCGATGCATATGAGCAACAATTATGGTATTTCAGAGATATTAAAGACGGAATAGTTATAGTTATAGACAGCGATTGGTCTAATTATTATGGTGTCCCTTATACAGTTAGTGGAGATAATGTAACTCTTGACTTTGACAACAAAGTTCCATATGTAGCGGATTGGAGACCAAAGCAAGAAGGAGATACTGCTTCAAATTTTGTCAAAGAAGAAGTCGAAGCGATTGTAAAATATACGGCAGAAAAAGCAAAGGAAAAATTTGAGATTGAAAAGAATGATGCGGTTAAGGTAGTTCAGGACAAGCTAGATGAAGCGTCTAAAGATTTTACTACTTTAAAAACTGAAAACGAAGAATTAAAAGAGTTTAAAAACACAAGGCTTTCTGAAATCAGACAAGAACAAGAGAATGAATTATTTACTAAGTTCTCGAAACTTGATGGCGATGAAGATTACGAAACTATAAAAACTAATGCAAAGAATTACTCAATTGAAGATTTAGAAAAAGAAATTGCAGTGGTTTACGCAAGAAAAACAGTTACTTTTTCTTCTAAATCAAAAGAAAAGTCTACTATAAAAGTACCAGTAGATTTTAGCAAGGATGAAAAGAAAGGCGAAAATCCATATGGAGATGTTTTTATTAAGTACAAAAAATAATGTACTTATATAAATAATAAAAATGTATTAATAAAGGAGGAAATAAATTATGGCATATTCAATAGTTAGAACTGATAATTTACAGGCGACTAGGTCTGGAGCGTTAAAATCCGTTAAGTACTATGTTAGCTCAACTGCAACTGCAATTGAGAACGGTAATGTTGTTGCATTAAGTGGTCTTGACACAAACGAAAGAGAAATATTCAAAGGGGTGGCTCCTGCCGCAGTAGGAGACGCTGTAGTTTTGGTAGCAGGGGTTGAACTTATTTACGATGAATCAACTATGGCAAAGGGATTAGATGACTACATAAACAAGGCAGGAAAGCCTTTTAGGGCTTATGAACTTGAAAAAGGTGACCTATTCTCAGTTTCCGATAGTGCTATCGTCGCTTTAGCAAATAATACACCAGTTGTTGGCAATGTTGTAGTTACAAAGGCTAGTTCAACTAAACTTGAAGAGAAGGCTTCAGCCGCAGGAACTGAGAGTTTAGTTTGCAAAGTTATAGCTAAAGAAGTATTTGGTACAAGAGCAATTCCTATGACCGTTCTTCAGGTTATAAAGGCTTAGTTTAAAATAATAATAAAAAGGAGTGAATAAATATGGCAGATGTTAATTTAGTAAAATTAGCTGTTGATGCACATAAGGGAAAGATAGCTGGTAATTATTCAAAAGATGATTCCATGGAAGTTCTTAGAAATGCATTGATAGAAATGAATGGCGGTTCAACAAAGTTAGACTATAAGAGAATGAGAAATGGCGATTGCAACGAAATGTTTGCTATAGTTGAAGAGATTCTTCAGAAGACTATAGTTGAGGGTATTCAGGACGATAATTTCTTTGCACAGTTTGTAGACTACAGAAACATTGCACTTGGTGATGAAAGAGATTTCTATATTCCAGATAATTCTATATTTGTAGTTGCTGATACTGCTGAAGGCACTCAGGCTGTTAGAAGACAGAGATTAAATGCAGGAACAAGTACTTCTGTTGGCACTTCATTGAAGACCATAAAGATTTATGAAGAACTTAATAGAATTCTTGCAGGTAGAGTTGATTTCAATGATATGATAGACAAGGTTGGAGAGTCTTTTAAGAGAAAGATAGCTGTAGATATATACAATGGATTTGTTGGTGCTTTCTCCGCACTTCCTTCACCTTTTACTGTAAATGGTGCTTTTGCTGAACAGAGTATGCTTGACCTTATTGAGCATGTAGAAGCCGCTACTGGTCAGTCAGCTATGATAGTAGGTACTAGAAATGCTTTGAGAAAAGTTACAAGTGCTGTTGTTTCTGAAAACGCAAAGGAAACTTATAATGAATTGGGTTACTACGGTTCATTTAATGGTACTCCAATGATGAAAATTAAACAGGCTCATACTCCGGGAACTTATAACTTCATGATAACTGATACTGATTTGTTTGTTGTTCCTGCTGGAATTAAGCCAGTTAAGTTCGTAACTGAGGGCGATTCCTTAATTATACCGGGCAATCCTTTGAATAATGCTGACTTAACTCAGGATTATTTATATGGAGACAGATATGGTTTAGCTGTATTGCTTTCCGTACTGTTTGGTATTTACAGAACTGCATAATAAAGACTTGGAGGGTTGAATGAACAACCCTCCTTTATATTAAATTAGTCGAATAAAAGGAATGAAAGGAATGAATATATAATGGCAGAAAAAAAGCAAACAACTACCAAAAGGACTTATAATAAAAAGACTACCGAAAAAAAAGAAGAAATTAAAGTTGAGATTCCTATTGTAAAAGAAGAAGCAAAGGAAAAAGTTGCTCCAACAATTAAAGAGAGAAAGAAGTTAGACCTAACATCAATGGTTGCGTGTAGAAATGCATGTAAGTCCCGATTGGTTTATGTTAGTAAGCGACAAATGGGATATGAAATAGTATGGGAGAATTTTGGGTCGATAGAATGGGT
>JAUZPB010000306.1 GCA_030706145.1 Bacteroidota bacterium | reverse complement strand
TCAACTTAAAGCCACTAGATGATCAGGAGCTGAAACTTATTTTTCAGCAGTTTAATGCAGAGGATGTCGGTATTCCCGGCGGCAATGGAGTTTTCCCTGCAAACGCTACAGTAAGGTATCCGGAAGAAAGAAGAAAGATGTTCAGTGCAGAATATGATATAAACAATATTTCAAATTCACTTAGAAAGATCTCTGCAAAATATTTTTATCAGTATATGCTAAGAGATGTTGAAAACATCCCGCACCAGGTAAAGACAGTAGCTGCATCAAACGGGCAGCCTGCAAAAAGGGTCAACGTTCTGGAAATAGATCCAACAGCCGAGCACAATTCATATGGACTGCAGTTTCAAAGTGATTTTACTTTGGGCAGTAACTATTATCTGATCGCAGGAGTAGACTACTGGCAGAGAAGATATACAGGAATAAGAACTAACTCGCAGAAGATAGAAGTCCTTGGAGCAAATGGCGCAACAGTAAAAACAATGTACAAAACCACTTACGATAAAGCTTTGCCGGATGCTACATATGGAAGTACAGGATTTTTTGTAAATAATGAAATTGGTCTAATTGAGAAAAAGTTAAAGCTTTTACTTGGCGGAAGATTTGATCTTATAAACATAAAAAACGATGAGACAAAAAGTCCTCTCTATGATATAACAGATGGAACTGTTAACTACACTCCAGCAGGACAGACAATTTTATGGAAAGCTGGTACTGCAAAAAATACATCATACACATACAGTGCAGGACTATTATATTCACTTTCAGAGCACAGCAGCCTTTCATTTAATGCAGCCAGGTCATTCCGCTCTCCTTCACTCGAAGAAAGATACCAGTACATTGATCAGGGCAGCTATATAAGGATTGGAGATCCACAGCTTAAGCCTGAAAAAGGTTACTTCCTGGATCTGGGGCTAAGAACAAATGGTAATGGCTTAAGGACAAGAGCAAGCATATTTTATAATTACTTAAATGACCTTGTAACTGAAATTACCGGAACATATCAGGGAAGAAATGCATTTATAAAGACAAACATTGGAGAGGCCAGTATCTATGGTTTTGAACTTGAAACAAGTTATGATGTTCTATCAACCCTGGGAGTATATAACACAATTTCCTTTGTAAGAGGAAAAGATCTAAAGGCCAAAAATGATCTGCCTCAGATACCGCCTCTTAATGGCAATGCAGGAATAAGATTTTACCTGATAAAAGAAATGACAGCTGACATATCGGCTGTATATTTTGCAGCGCAGAACAAAGTTGCTCCAGGTGAGATCAAAACTCCCGGATATGTTTATTTCAATATAGATATAAGCTCAAGCATGATAAATCTTGGCCCATTAAACTTAAGGCTTATTTGCGGAGCAGAAAATATTCTAAACAAAGAATACAGGAATCATCTTTCAACAAACAGAGGTTCAATAACAACAGAGCCTGGAAGAAATATATATATCAAAACAAACATTGCCTGGTAGAAACAAAGAATAAAAGGATCATATGGTTGTCTGGTTTTCAATTGCACTAGTATCAGCTTTACTATCTGCTACTTCAGCTATTACGCAAAAAAAAGCATTGTACAATATAGGGGCGCTCGATTTTTCAGTAATTTTATCGTTTGTAAACTTATTGTTATCTATCCCCTTTTTCTTTTATATAGATTACAATAAAGTAACAGAACTTAGCCTGCTTATACTTTTTGGTAAGTCGATAATTGGAGTACTAGCCTTCTGGTCGGTGATGCTTGCATTGAAAAATCTTCAGATAAGTAATGCCTTGCCTCTTTTGGCATTAACGCCAGGACTTGTAGCAATATTTGCTTTTCTTTTCATTGGCGAAAAAATAAATCTTGCTGAGACCATAGGACTTATAATGCTTATCTCAGGCACCTATATAATTGAAAGCAAAAACAGTCAGAGCATATTTTCAGCATTCAGCGTTTTTATAAAGTCAAAATTCCATCATTACATTTTATCGGCGCTTTTTCTTTTTACAGCATCATCTGTTTTAGATAAGATGCTCTTAAAGAAATACAGCATGCCCCCTGTAGCGCTGCTTGCCTTCCAGCATCTGTTCTTTGCAATTATTTTTTACATGCTATATCTTTTTAATTCCAAAAGGAGCATTCCATCTGTTGTTAAGTCACACTATAAGGAACTGGGACTTATTGTTTTTACATCTGTCCTTACAGTCGGATACAGGTACACGCAAATAGTTGCCGTAAGCATGGCACCTGTAGCATTAGTCCTTGCAGTAAAAAGGACATCTGTTTTCTGGGCAAGCATAATAGGCGGAAAGCTCTTTAAGGATACTAATCTCTTAAAGAAAAGTATTGCAATAACTATTATTGTAGTCGGCACAATACTAATACTTAAAGACTAGGATATGAATATGCAGAGTATTATAAAAATACTTGCTCTGCATTTTTAGCCTAATTAATAACAGTTAAAGACTAAGGTCTGAATACTTCCAGGAGTTCTTTAGATACCTTTTCGGGCGAGCCTGCATCAAAAGGAGGCATTGGATCATATTCAATTCCAAGCTGAATCATCTTAGCTAAGGATTCACTTCCGGTCAGTTCAACTAATTTAAGCGACATATCTATTCCAGCTGAAACTCCTGCAGATGTAACTATTTTGCCATCAATTACATAACGAGACTTAGTTACCTCTGCCCCGTAGTCATTCAATTTTTCAAAATGTTTCCAATGAGTTGTAGCCTTAAGTCCCTGCAGCAATTGGGCAGAACCTAAAAGCAAAGATCCTGTGCAGACCGATACTGTAAATTTTGTAGTTTGGTGCAGCTGCCTGATCCATTTTATGAGAGGCT
>JAUZPB010000305.1 GCA_030706145.1 Bacteroidota bacterium | reverse complement strand
TTTTTTAAAGAGCAGATTCATCTTTCCCCCAATTTACAGTTATTAATAGAGTTTGATTATTTGATTAATAGAATAGAGAACACCTGGTTATATTGCGTACACTTTTCATTTATGTGCACCTGTTTAGAACCAGTTTTAGAAATGATAAATTTGTTTTAAGATATAATCGTAGGATAGTAAGTGAAGTTTAGGCATTCTTTATTTTTTGAAGCTTAGTTTTTTTTTATTTTTTATATTTCCATAGTTCAAGATCTGTCCATGCTTTTTTTGCATCTTCATCGCCATTATTTGTGGCTTTTTCAATCCAATATGCAGCCTTTTCCATACTCTTTATTACTCCTTCACCAGACAGATAACAAATGCCCAAATTATATTGCGCCTTAATATTATCCTGGAGAGCCGATTTTTCAAACCAATAGAAGGCCTGTTCAGGATCTTTTGAAACACCGCGTCCGGAATAGTAGCAAATTCCAAGATTATACTGAGACTGAGCATATCCGCGTTTAGCAGCTTTTTCGAACCAGAATGCTGCAGTTTCAAGATCCTTTTCCGTTCCCTTACCATTAAAATAGCAGCTTCCCAAAAGATCCTGAGCCGGCGGGTATCCGTGTTCTGCAACTTTCTCTGACCAGTATACTGCCTTTTCCAGATCCTTTATAACACCTTCACCATTATAATAGCATATAGCCATTTTAAATTGAGCATTAAGATCTCCCTGACGGGCTGCTTTCTCAAGCCAATAAGCTGCTTTTTCGGAATTTTTTTGGACTCCCTGACCATTAAAATAACACGTTGCCAGATTATGCTGAGCCTTGGCATCCCCATGTTTTGCAGCCTTTTCAAACCAAAAGACAGCCTTATCATAATCTTTTGCCACACCTTCGCCAAAATAATAACAGCTTCCCAGGCGGCTCTGGGCCTTTACGTCGTCGTTTTGTGCATACTTCTTTAATTGTTCAATATCTTCAGAATAAGAAATAGTATATAACAGGCATAAAAATAAAATAACCAGTTTCATTTTTCTCTCAAGTTAAACTCATTATAAAGCAATAGAAAACACGTTTAAGAAAAGTACAAATAAATAGCTTTTCATAGCAAATGTTTCTGGAGCTTTATTTGTCTGCCTTGCAATTTCTTCAATTAGGGCTGATTTTATTGGTAGATTCAGAGAATTGGTTTATCTATTAAAAGGTAAAGTAAAGTAAAATGTTGTGCCTTTTCCCTCTTCAGATCTAAGCCAGATGCGGCCGCCATGGCGCTCTACGATCTTTTTACATATAGCAAGTCCAAGTCCGGTTCCTGGATATTTTTCTTTTTCATGCAGCCTTTGAAAAAGCATAAAGATCCTGTCATAGTACTCAGAGCTAATGCCTATTCCATTATCCTGCACACTGAAAGTCCATTCGTTATTCAAAAGTTCAGCAGAGACTTTAACGAATGGATCTTTTTCTCTTCTGAATTTTAAGGCATTCTGAATTAGATTCTGGAAAAGCTGTTTTATCTGTACAGGGTCAACTTTTAACTCGGGCATATTATCAATTACAACTTCGGCTTTTGATTCACTTATAATAAGTTGAAGATCTGTTTGAACTTCTTTTAAGATGGAATTCAAGTCAGTCAATACAAATGGGACTGCCTTTGTGGTCACCCTTGAAAATGAAAGCAGGTCATGGATGAGTGTTCCCATGCGTTTTGCTCCATCTACAATATGCCAAATATAATAGTCAGCCTTTTCATCAAATTGATTCTTATACTTGTTTTCAAAAAGGCGGGCAAAGCTTGTTATCATTCTTAAGGGTTCCTGAAGGTCATGGCTTGCAACATAAGCAAACTGCTCAAGCTCTCTGTTTGATCTTTTTAGCTCATCGAGTGTCTCCTGAAGTTTTATTTCCGAGAGCTTCCTGTCGGTAATATCATTGAACATTAAAGTAAACTCACCCTGCTTAGTGCTATATACATAAATAGAGAACCACTTTTGAAAAATTTCAAAGAAATTTTCAAAGCTGAGCTCGCCTCCCTCAAGGGCAACTTTACCATAAGTTGAAATATTGTCGAATGGATACCCATTTGCCTTTTGAAAAATCTCAGTCACCCTTTTCCCTTCAAGCTCTTCCCTCTTTTTGCCTGAAAGTCTTAAATATGCTTCATTTACTTCGAGGACAATGTAGTCTACAGGTTTTCCGTTTTCATCAGTTATTATGCGGCAGTGTGCCATATAATTGGTTTGGTTATTAAAGAGGCTTGAATATCTTCTCTGGCTTTCCTTAAGGGCTTCTTCTATTTTTTTCTGCTCTGTAACATCCTGAAAAGTTACGGCTACTCCGTCAATAACAGGTATTGAAATTACGCGGATCCATTGAACTTCTCCTAAAACCTTATTGACATAGCTTTCTTCAAATTTCAGCGGAGTCTTGGTTTCATATACTTCCTTTATCTTCTTAAAGACGCCAATTTCCATTGATTCAGGATAAAGTTCTGTGAGGCAGTGTCCAATAAATTCTTTACTATCTACATGCAGTATTTGGGAGGATGAGGCATTAAGGAAAACAAACAAGAAATCAATAATTTTTCCCTTGTCATCAAATTTCGGTTTTAATATAAGAAATCCATCAGGAGAGTTTTCCTGGAATATACGGAAACTTCTTTCTTTATAGGCTTGTGTGTCACCCCACATTGCTGCCAGAAATTGATTATCCTCATTGTCGTTCATAATAACGGGAGCCTCATTATTTTGGACAAGTCAATTGTAAGCTAAAACTTATATAAATAAAATGCAATTAAATATTTAACGATTCTATATCAAACAATCTTATATCAAACAATCTTATAT
>JAUZPB010000304.1 GCA_030706145.1 Bacteroidota bacterium | reverse complement strand
CCAAGAGTGCGCGGTACATTTTTGCTTCATCAGCTTAGGCTGAACCTTGGCAATGAAAAATTCTCAGCCGTTATGAACAGAATTCATGAGCATTATAAACAAAAGGACATTACAACAAGCAACATTATTAATATGTTTGAAAAAGAAACTGGAAGTAATGAGCTAAAAGATTTTATTTCACAGTGGATAGAAAGAGAAGATATACCTGAGCTTTCTGTTAAGGCCTCATCTAAGCAGGAGGGGAATGAATGGAAAGTTGACATTAGTGTCCAGCAGAAAAATACTCCATATCACTTCTTCTCAACTGTAATGATTCGCAGTGAAAAAGAACAGCTAATAAAGAAAGTTGAAGTAAATGGAGAAAACAGTTCATTCTCATTTGCACTTAAGGATAAGCCCGTAAAAGTAATATTCAACTATGGCAATGACATACCGGTAAAGAATAATAACTATTATACGTTTTCAAATTTTTCAGATGACTTTTCAAATTGCCTTATTGTTTATGGTACTTCAAGGCAGATCGAGGCAAATCATACACTTGCCCTTAGATTCCAGAAAATGGCCGCAGATAAGTTTACTGAAATAATGCTTCCGGTTAAAAAAGATTGCGAAGTAAGTGATGAAGAGCTTTCAAAAAATGATATAGTTATACTTGGCAATCCTTATGAAAATATACTCATGAAAAGAATTGCAGATAAGCTGAACCTAAAGGCAGGCAAAGATATTTTTAGCTGGAATGGGAAGACTTATGGCAGTTCAGATGATGGACTTTTTGCTGCATATCCAAACCCTTTTAACAACAATAAAACAGTTTATCTTTTTGTTACAAACAGTTCAATGCAGCTTTATCATATGACAAAGAATTTCTACAGAATGCCTTCATGGGCAGTATTCAAGAAAGATCAGATTGTTGAGAAAGGCTATCATATCCCATCTATATGCAGCTTTGATTTGAATTAGCTCTGCGAAAGTAATTAATAAAAAAATTAGCCAGATGGGTTATTCCCACTGGCTAATTTTTTATTAAGGATGTCTTATGATTTTATTAGCTTTGCGCTTTTATTTCCTATAATCCTCTTTGCAGAACGGACATTGCTGTCAACCTTAAATCCTGAGACGAGTTCCTGAAGATTAACTGTAAGCCGGTTTAAGTCTTCTGCTGCCCGTGCGATCTGCTCTGTGCCGGCTGCAGACTGCTGTGTTACAGATGAAATTCCTTCAACGTTTTTCGAGATCTGCTCAACAGCACTCGATTGTTCTTCTGATGCAGTAGCAACTTTCATTACAACTTCATTTGATTTCTGAGCGCCAATAAGCATATCATTTAATACTTCTGCTACTTCTTCTGTAAGAACCATGCCTTCTTCAACAGCTGACTTTGCATCATTCATAGAAGTATCTGCTTCTTTTGCTTCCAGTTGTATAGCTTTTATAGTATCTGCAATTTCTTTTGTTGCTTTTGTTGTCCTCTCGGCAAGCTTTCTCACCTCATCTGCAACGACAGCAAAACCGCGTCCCTGCTCACCGGCCCTTGCGGCCTCGATTGCAGCGTTTAAGGCTAAAAGATTAGTCTGGTCTGCAATATCATCAATTACCTGAGTTATCTCACCAATCTGGTCTGTTCTGCTGGAAAGTGAAGCTACAATTCTGGATGTCTCCTCAGCAGTTGCTACAATCTTTTTAATTCCTTCTTTTGTATCTGAAATCTTTTTCGACCCTTTTTGTGCAACAATGCTTGCATTTTGCGCTACATTAGCTGCTTCATTTGCATTGCTTGCTGTCTCAACTACAGTCCTTGCCATTTCTTCGATTGCGCCTGCTACTTCGTTTGTCTGCTGCGATTGCTCCTGCGCTCCTGCTGCCATTTGCTCAGAGGAAGATGAAATCTCATTTGCAGCACTTGCTGTTGCCTGCACAGCCTCATTTACCATTGATATTGTATCATGAAGTTCCGAGATCATTTTGTTTAAGTTTCGGCTAAGCTCAAACAGGTCGCTGTTCTCTTCTTCTTTTACAGAAATTGAGAAATCACCATGTGCTACTTCAGTTATTACTTCCGTTATCGGTTTTATCTGCTCTTTTAAGTAAGCTTTTTGCTGCTTTTCAATTTCCCTGAAATCCAGGAAAAATGCGAAAGCTCCAACTATTTCTTTTTTACTATTTAATATGGGCCCTGACTGGGCAATTACAGGAACACTTTCTCCTTTGTGATCTTTTAATATTACTTTATCTGCAGTTACATATTTCCCGTTTAATGCATCTCTTGTTGCATTATCGCGAAGCAAAACATCTTTTACTTGTAATTTACCAATGATCTGTTCAGGAGTTTTATCCAGACTCATCAGCTGGCACATTGCCTTATTTATAGAAGTGATGGTCATGTTTTTATCTGCAACATAGATCGAAGCATCCAGACCAGATTGAAAACTCTGCGCTATAGCAATCTCATCGTTCAGTTTGGTTATCATTTTGTTTATGCCGCGTGTTAACCGTCCAAGCTCATCACTGGAATTATATTCTGCTGTTGCTGCTAGGTCACCAGCAATAACCTTTTGAACAACATTTTGAATAATGCCAAGAGGTTTGATTACCCTGTTATTCATAAAAACAAGTGTATATATGTGAAAGGCAATCAAAATTGCAGAAAGAATAATTATTGTTGTTCCACTTTGGAATCCTTGCGCAACACTTAGCGAGTAGCTTTCAGTACACAAACCGATTATAGCTGCACTTGTAACAGCGTAAATAAAGAAGTACAGTTTTTTTGATGACATAAAATCCCCTACGAAATATATATTGAATTAGTTTAATACTTCCAGAAAAGAGAATTTT
>JAUZPB010000303.1 GCA_030706145.1 Bacteroidota bacterium | reverse complement strand
TCTAAAAGGCATTCAGGTAAAGATAGATAGTAGCAGAAACAGAGAATATGTCTGTGCAACAAACTCACTTGAAGAGGAACTAATAGCTATATGGTCTGAACTTCTCTCAGTAGATAAGATCAGTATTACTGATAACTTCTTTGAACTTGGCGGTGATTCCATTTTGGGTATACAATTTATATCAAAGGCAAGAAGAAAAGGTATTAAGATTACCCCTTTGCAGCTGTTCCAGAATCAAACTATCAAAAAACTTGCCTTAGTTGCACAGGTTAGTCTTCAAGAGGACTATGAGCAGGGCCTTATTACTGGCCAATCGCCTCTTACTCCAATTCAAAACTGGTTCTTTGAACAGGAATATGAAAATATGGACTATTGGAATCAGTCACTTCTAATTGAAATTAAAGAGCATATTAACTATCCTGAGATAAAAACAATTATAGAAACTCTTTTGAATCACCACGATGCACTCCGCTCTAGATTTATACTTAAGGAAGGTAAATATCAGCAACTATTTAATCCTGCACTTGAAGAAATTCCTCTTGAATATGTCGATATATCACAATTAAAGTTTGATGAAAAGAAAAGAGCAATTGAATACGAAGCCTCTCAAATACAAATGGGACTTAATATTGAAAAGGGTCCTTTAATTAAGTTCGCTTACTTTAACATGGGGCATGGCAATAACGACAGGATAATGATTGCTGTTCATCATCTTGCAATTGATGCCGTTTCATGGCAGATATTAAGAGGAGATCTTTTACTTCTGTATAAACAGTTAAAAGAAAAAAAAGAACTTAAACTTCCATCTAAAACCACCTCTTATAAAAAGTGGTCCGAAGAACTCTCAGAATATGCCCAATACGAGCAGATTAAGTCTCAAATGGATTTCTGGCTTAACAGGCCATTTGGGAAAATATCTAATTTGATCAAAGACATGGAATCCAGTGACTTCAGAGAGCGTAATTACTCTGTTGTGAATACAGAACTGGATGAGGAAAATACGGACTTGCTGCAAAAACAGTTGGCTCAGTCCGGCTTTGGTATTATGGATGTTATGCTTACTGCACTGCTAATGAGTTTTTCAAGGTGGACAGGCAAAAGATCACTACTGCTTGAACTTGAAAGCCATGGAAGAGAACCTTTTAATGACAAGATAGATATATCTAGAACAATAGGCTGGTTTACAAGCGTATATCCTTTACTGTTGGATATGGGAAAGGCTATTACGACGATAGACATTCTTAATTTGGTTAAGGAACAGTATGGAAGCATTCCTCTTCATGGTATAGGCTTTGGATTGTTAAAATATCTCTCATCTGAAAGTGAGATCCGTGAAAAATTCCATAGAATTCCTCAACCGGAAATTAGCTTTAATTATATGGGACAAAATATCACACAGACTCAGAAAGGCCAAGAGAGTATTTTATCAGAAGCTAAGGAAAACAAATCAAGTGACAGAAGCTTAAGTAACCGTGCCCTTCACCTGATTGATATTAACGGTGCAATATATAATGATAAACTGAGGCTTGAGTGGAGCTACAACAGCAAAATGTTCTTTACTGATACTATAAAACAATTAGGAGAAAATTTCCTGGCAGAACTAAAGAAAATCATTTCAGAATTAAATACAAAAGATGCATCCAAAAGCACATCTTTGGCTTTTCAGCCCTCCGGGGTCAAAAAGGAAGACTTAAATAAGATCATTGGAAGATTCAAAAAATAGCTCCTCGTAATTTCTAAAGTCAAAAGAAAATAACCGCTCATTCACAAGTATAATTCAAAGGTTAGAAGATGGACTATAATATACAAGATATTTATTCTCTTTCTCCTATGCAGCAGGGAATGCTGTTCCATAGCTTAATGGATAATAAGAAAACTGCTTATTTAGAACAGCTTTCCTGTGAAATAAATGGGAACTTTGATACTGACCTATTTAAAAAGTCCTGGGAAGTTGTTATAGACCGCCATTCTATCCTTAGAACTGCCTTTGTGTGGGAAGATGTTGAAAAACCGCTTCAGGTTGTAATGCAGTCTGCCCCGCTTGCATTCCAGGTACTGAACTGGCGAGAATATAAAGATGAAGAAATAAAAGAAAATTATGAGAAATTTCTTCATGATGATCTCGAAAAAGGCTTCGACTTTTCAGAAGCCCCACTAATGAGAATTACTATTATTTCTATTAAAGAAGATAAACTTATTTTTGTCTGGACTCATCACCACATCCTTTTTGACGGATGGGGAATGCAGATAATTTTAAGAGATGTCTTTGAAGTTTATGAATCCCTTATTAATGACCGTCAATTTAATCTTAAGCTTACAAGACCATATAAAGACTATATCCAATGGCTTGAAGCACAGGATATAAATCAGGCCGAGGATTTCTGGAAAAGAAAACTTGGGGATTTTTATCAGCCATCACTCCTTAGCAGCTCAGCAAACAGATTGGATAGTGATGACAATAGCCTGTCAGTCAGCTACGCTTATCAGAAGAGGACCTTAGGCCTGGAACTGACAAAAGCCTTAAATCACTTCTCAAAACACTACCAGCTTACTCTAAATACAATTATTCAGGGCGCCTGGGCAATGTTAATTCATTTCTTCAGCTTAGAGGATGATGTTGCCTTCGGTGTAACCGTCTCTGGGCGGCCCCTTGACCTTCCGGGCTCTGAGGAGATAGCCGGACTGTTTATCAATACTCTTCCCCTTAGAGTTAAGTTTAATAAGAATGCAACCGTTCTTGAATGTTTAAAGAGTATCCAGCTTGAACAGGCGCAGATGCTTCAATATGACTATGCACCTCTTTTTGAGATACAGAAATGGTCAGGCATTGAAAAGGGATCACAG
>JAUZPB010000302.1 GCA_030706145.1 Bacteroidota bacterium | reverse complement strand
CTATTATTTTCCCCTCAAGCCTCCACCTAGAATATTCGAGGAAATTTATATATCTTTAGCTCAGAAAAATAGGTGTCATATGAAAACCTTGAGAATGAAGTCCTTGAGAATGAAAATCTTGGGAATGAAGTCCTTTAGATGGTCTCTTACTGTTCTTTCACTGTTTTATTCGGTAATTTGTTTTTCTTGTACTTCAACTATTTATAAGGAAATTTATCCTACTCTTGCCGATGGTAAGTATGATAGCGAATTTCCATATAAGAAATGCTCCCAGCAATTAGAGGAGATCAGTGAATGCATAAAGATGCTGAACTGTGTGGCTCACTATAAAACCTACGTCTTTGATAATAATGTAAAACTTACAAAACTGGACCTCAAGAAACCTGGCCTTGATTTATCTTCAGCTAAATCAGGATTTTTCGAAAGTACTGCTGCTGGTACTGCTACAATAATTTACAATGATTATAATAGAATTGCCCTTTTAACATGTGCTCATGTTGTTCTGTTTGAAGATACAATCTTTGCTTTCCGTAATGATATTGATGGAAATCCTAGCGCTTTCTTGCAAAGTATAGCTGTCAAAGAAAAACAACATAATTATGTTGCCGACCTTACTAATGAAAACGAATTTGACATCCTTCAGGTGAATTCCAACCAGGATATTGCTATACTTGGCTCAGAAGTGAAGCATGAACTTGCAGTAAATATAAAGAAATTTGAGTACCCCTTTGGAAAAGCAAAAGAATTGGAATGGGGATCATTTGTCTATGTCTTTGGATACCCAATGGGTTATAAAACCTTGACTAAAGGTCTTGTCAGCAGCCCGAATAAAGATAAATCAGGATCTTTTATTCTTGACGCTATTTTTAATCGCGGATCAAGCGGGGGAATCATTCTGGCTGTAAAAGATGGCGTCCCGAATTTTGAGCTGGTTGGAATGATAAAATCTATCCCTACAGAATCTGAATATGTTATTAAACCTTATAGTACAAAAGAAAACGAAGTCTACAGCCCCTTTATCCCTTATTCAGGGGAGCTTCTTGTAGAAAAAAAATCGAACATTAGATATGGCGTCTCCAAAGCAGTTCCGGTTGAATCTATTAAGGCCTTTATTAATGATAATTTTGAATTGTTTAAAAGCCTGGGCTATAACTTCTCAAAGTTACTTGCAAAGGAGAGTCAATAGTAAATTTTGAAGCATTTTTCTGACTTTTTTCTCATCTCAAAATATTGAAAATAGTTCTTTCCGTTAAATCATTTTTTACAAAAAAATGAAAAATTAATGTACTACAAACATTGAAATTTATGGCTAATCTTGTTATCATAAATTAGAGGGCGTACATAGGCAATCCCTTCCTTGCATTTCGCTGTTTATATTCATATTGAATTGGAATCATTGGATAATAATGCTTGGGGTAGTCTGCTTATTTTGATGAATTAAGTGAGGAGAGAAGCCATGGATTTTTTTTCTTTCGAATATATTAGCCAGAGAGGTACTATTCTCGATTATGTTTTAAATGGAATTGCTGATGGAGTTTATATTGTTGATAAATCCCGCCGAATTATTTTTTGGAATAAGGCCGCTGAACAATTAACTGGCTATAAAGCTCAAGAAGTGTTGGGCTATAGATCTTCTGAGGATATTCTTAACCATATCGATGAAAATGGACTTCCATTATGCAGTGACGACTGCCCACTACAGAGAGCTTTGACTATAGGGGAATCTACTAAATTAAAGGTCTTTCCCTTGCATAAGAACGGTAAAAGATTTCCTGTTATGGCGCATGTCTCTCCTATTAAAAGTAGCGAGGGAATTATCATTGCTGCAATTGAGGTCTTTAGGGATATCTCAAAAGAGGAGGAATTGCGTGTCTTACAAGAAAAATTTAATAATCTTATTAGAAAATATGTATCTACTGCTACTGTCGAAAGAGTAATGGCACAGGTACTTTCCGGAAAAGAAAGTAATTCAAGAAGACGTGATTTGACGATCCTTTACTTGGATGTTGTTCAGTTTACCTCTCTTGCAGAAAAATACTCACCAGAGGAAATTGCTAGCATTCTCAACGAACTTTTTGGGATTTGCGAACTTATTACTAAGGAATGTTTTGGCGATATTGATAAGTTTATTGGTGATGCTGTTATGGCTGTCTTTGTAGATGCTCAGGATGCAGTTGAAGCTGGAGCAAGAATTCTTGCTGCACTAAACTCATTAAATGAGAAAAACATCGAAAATGGCAAAGAACTCATTAGAGTTAGAATTGCTGTTCATAGTGGTAATGTTGTACAAGCCGAAGTGGGTACCGTTGAAAGGAAGGACCTTACCGTTATTGGTGATGTGGTTAATACTGTAGCCCGTATTGAGAAATATGTCTCTCCAAATTCCATTTTTATAACAGAAGCAACTCTCTCCCGCCTTAAGAACAATAAGAATTTTTTATTTGACCGAAGAATTCTTCTTAGAGGCAAAAAAGAACCAGTGGCAATATATTCTCTGATTAGTCAGGAAATAATAAAAGAAAATAAGGCAATTTTGTAGTCCAGATTTCTTTTCCAAAGAACTTTTGTCAAATGATTATTTTCATTTTGCCTTTACCTTAATTCTTATGCCATAATCATATCAGTCTATGGAATTTTTATAACTTCTTAGCCTTTAGAGACTTACAGGAAAGTAGTCACTTGTGTAATATTAGCCAACAAACCTAAGCAAAAAGCGTTGTTAAACGTATAAATTTTACTAAAATAAAGCTTGTGATTTGTGGCACTCGAGTTGTCTTAGTAGCTCCGAACGATCAATTATTTTTAAGTTTAGGAGTTACGATGACTTTAAGAAAAAGACTGACTGCAACATCATCATCAGTGTTGGTATTTCTTTCTTTCCTCCTTTTTTCGAATAGCAGAATTT
>JAUZPB010000301.1 GCA_030706145.1 Bacteroidota bacterium | reverse complement strand
TAAATGGCTTATTTATATTTCTTATATAAACCTTATAACCCCGGTTAAGGAATCTTTCAATTTTCTCTATGAATTCAAGATTAATGATCGTGGAACGGTGTATCCGTACAAAGTTTTTGGAGGGGAGCATTTCTTCCCATTCCTTCATAGGCTTTCTTATTATAAATTTCCCATCGGATGTAATTACGTTTGAGTAATCTCCCAGCGCCGAAATGCACTTAAGGCTGCTTATTTTTAGGAGCTTCGGCTGTCCTTCAATATTGAATAATAGCTGGTCATCAATATTAAGCTTCTTTACGAAGGCGGAAGAACCAGCTTCGTGATTCAATGAGAACAGGGCATCGCGCTTCTTTAATTGTGCAGCTACAGATGCAATAAGTTCCGCTTCTTTAAATGGTTTAGAGATAAAATCATCTGCTCCGAGTTCCATACCTTTCCGGAAATCGGCGCGGTCGGTCATCCCCGTAAGCAAGATAATAGGAACAGCCGTATTGGGCGGATCTTTCCTTAGTTCTTTTAGCACCTCGAATCCGGACATATGCGGCATCATTATATCCAGTATAACGAGGTCTGCGCCTTTTGTCCTTAGGATTTTTATTCCTTCAATACCATCTCGTGAGTCAAATGTTTTATAACCATTAAAATTGAGCATCTCAACAATAAATTCTCTCAGCGTATCGTCATCCTCGATCACCAAAATTCTTTTCATCGCCTCACCCTTCATTCAGGCCCATCGGATCAATATCGTATTCAATATTAAAAGGCTATAAAGTCACCCAAATAAATTTAATCTCATTGTTCCCTGATCAATCATCCCATTGTTACGTGATGAATTCCGAAATCAATCTATTTGTTCCGGATTCAATACTATCATATCAGCACTTCCTGCAAATTTTGGGGTAGAGTGTTTATAGCCTTAGTTTGGGGCTGCATTAACTTCGTTTTAAACACGGTTTATCTTGCAAGACGGTTTATCTTGCAAGGTTCAACTTGGCGCATTTACCGCATCATTTTCATGTATCTGTCGGTAGTTTTCCGTGTTATCTTCATTAATCTTTTTGCTTCTTTTGGCATATTGTCATTGAACAATTTCAATCCTCCGGCTACAATTGCAACTGATGCTGCACCAATCTTTACCGGGTTCATAATGCGGTCCATTTTTCTGCGGCGGAAAGGAGCTCTTTTTGTAACCAGTCTGGCCAGTGCCATAGCGCCGCCGACAGTCCCTGCAATTGAAGAAGCATTTTGTGCTGTTCTGGTCCAATCGACCTTATCCATTTTCTTCATTGTTCTGTTAACTGCTTTTTTAATATCTCTTTTGCCCAACATTGTAACCTCCTATATTTTGTGAAAATCTATCTATGGCATTGTTATTAAAATAAATACAGGATGTAATTCTATTTCCAGTCACTAATTCATATCCGTGCTGTTTATCAACCAAATACGCAAAAGCCTAATGCGGCATTTAATGTAATATTGATTGTTTTTGCAAACAAACACTTAACCTTAAGCTCCTGAAATTCACAATCACAGTTGAGCTTTTCAAATTAGATTCAGCACTAAATAGAGAGCATTAATAGACTACCTTAATTTTGCATTTGTATATTAGTCAATAAGCCGTAAGATATTAATAGACAGGGTTGCCTCGCACAGGTTATTCTTTAACCAAGGGAGGTAATATGAACATACTGTTGATAGAAGATAATATTGGCGATGTGTATTTGATCCAGGCTTCACTTGACGAGATGGGCCTGGAATATCGTCTTAGTACTGTACATAACGGCGAAATTGCCATTGCTTATATCCGGCATTGCGAAGAACTTATGGTGCCGGACCTTATTTTGCTCGATATCAATATGCCGGGAAAAAGCGGCTTTGATGTCCTTACTGAGTTGAAAAGTAGTGATTCACTAAAGGATATACCCGTTATAGTAATTACTTCATCCATGTCGGATGAACAAAGGGAAAAGGCCAGAAAGCTTGGAGCTGTTGGCTTTGTTTCCAAACCGCCACGCTATCCGGAATATTCTGAACGAATTAAGTCTTTATTGAGTAATTATATGAATTAGGGCCTCCGGACATAAATATAAATATATTGTGGCAAAGGAGTAAAAATGATAGTATTTCTGGCTGAAGATAATCCAGGTGATATTCTCCTTATAAAGGAGGCATTCTCTGAGGCTGATATAAATGTGGATTTTATAATTAAAATGAATGGTGAACTGGCAACAAACTATGTTAAGGAAATAGAAGTTAATTATAATAATCCGCCTGATCTTATCATTCTCGATCTCAATCTTCCTTACAAGAATGGTTTTGAGATCCTGGCTGAGATAAAGAAAAGCGATAAGTTAAAAAGTATTCCGGCTATTATTTTTACATCTTCCACAAATATTGAGGATAAGGAAAAGGCGATAGAGCTAGGTGCGGCGGGATATTTCAGTAAGCCTGTAAATTATATGGATTACATACATACCGTCAGGAACTTCCTCTCGATACTGCATGAATAGGGAAGAGAGTAAGGAGCGCTACATCTTTGTTACGCTCCTTACTTTTTTCCGATACTTGGGTAAGTCTCTTTTTAATATTATTTCAGCAGCAGCATCTTAGATGATCTTTCAAATGTTTTTCTGCCTTCAGCTGAGACTGCTTTTAACCTGTAAATATATGTTCCGCTTGAGACAGTCTGATTATATGAATTTCTGCCATCCCACATAAGGTTATGATAACCAGATGTCTGTGAATTAAATGAAAAGGTCCTGACTTCATTTCCGATTATATCGTATATCTTTACTTCAACAGATGCCTCTCCTGGAAGGTCATAACTTATTGTTGTAGTAGGATTAAATGGGTTGGGGTAGTTCTGGTTGAGTTTAAAACCTTTTATTTCTTCTTTATTCTTTTCAACTTT
>JAUZPB010000300.1 GCA_030706145.1 Bacteroidota bacterium | reverse complement strand
CGGGTTCAGGTGTGGCTGAAGCTCGAAAAAACGAATCCGGGCGGAAGCATAAAAGACCGCATTGCACTTGCAATGATCGAGGATGCAGAGAAAAAAGGAATACTAAATAAAGACAGCATTATTGTTGAACCTACAAGCGGCAATACTGGTCTTGGACTTGCAATGGTTGCTGCTGTAAAAAAATATAAGCTCATTATTGTAATGCCTGAGTCAATGTCCATTGAAAGAAGAAAAGTAATGTCGTCATATGGAGCACAGCTTGAGCTTACTCCAAGAGAGAAAGGCATGAAAGGCGCAATTGAAAAGGCAAGAGAGATCGTAGCAGAAAATAAAAATGCATGGATGCCTATGCAGTTTGATAATGAAGCCAACACACGCATTCACCGCGAAACAACGGCTCAGGAAATAATAAAAGATTTTCCTGATGGACTTGATTATCTTTTTAGCGGAGTCGGCACAGGCGGTCATATTACAGGTGTTGCTGAAGTATTAAAAGAAAAATTCCCTAACCTCAAAGTATTTGCTGTTGAACCGGAGACTTCTCCTGTATTAAGCGGAGGACAGCCGGGTCCGCACGCCATACAGGGAATAGGCGCGGGATTTGTTCCTTCCATTCTTAAGACAGATCTGCTTGATGGAATTATTAAGGTAAGTAAAGATGAGGCATTTGAATATGCTGCACGCGCCGCAAAGGAAGAAGGCTTGTTTATAGGCATCTCATCGGGCGCTTCTCTTGCTGCAATCGCTAAAAAAATTCCGGAGATAAATGATAACAGCAGAATATTATCTTTTAATTATGACACTGGTGAAAGGTATCTTTCTGTAGAAGGGCTGTTCTAAAATATGAAGGACTATTCTAATATATATGTATATACAGGGGATTTTTTATTAGGAGAAAGGGTCGCCTTAAAACTATAGAATAGGACTTCAAAAAAAAGAGGCTGTAACAGTTAATAAAAATTGTTACAGCCCTGAAATAACATAACATTAAAGAGAAGTTAGTCGTGGCAGCCCGCCGCAACTGAAGAAACCTTAGCGCAGCACTGTGCAACCTTAGTCTCTTTCTTTTTCCCTTTTTTAATGAGTGATTTCATTCGGTCTCCTTTTATGTTTTATGTTATCCTTTACAGCAGCAGCAAGAAGAAGGTTTCTTTCCCGCTATTGTAAAACTCGATACTTCAATTTCGCCTTTTTTATAAGGTTTGCTCTCTTCCATAATTATTACCTGAGTAAATCCTGTTTCTGCAAGTATTTTAAGGTAAAGATCCTTAGTAATTGCTCCTGCCCAGCATTCAGCTACAGCAGCAGGGTCGTTTGCATACTGCTCGGGTACGGGCTGAAGCGAATATATATCGCTAATTACGAATCTCCCCCCTTTTTGAAGTATACGGTATATCTCACTCCAGACTGCCTGTTTGTCAGAAGCATGATTGATCGTACAATTAGATATTACGAGATTTGCGGTATTACTTTCAAGATCAATTTTTTCCAGTTCCGATTTAATGAACTTTACATTCTCAATTCCAAATTTTGCAGCATTAGAGCGGGCTTTCTCAAGCATTCCATCCGATACATCAATACCATATACAAATCCGCTTTCGCCTACTATCTGTGCCAGTCTTATTACATCATTACCGCGTCCGCTGCCCAGATCGACACATACTTCTCCCGGCTGCGGATTGCTCATATCCAAAGCACCGCCGCACGAAAGGCAGCAGCTATCCTGTGCAAGTTCACTATAACGTTTGTTAATTTCAGTTACGTCCATTTTTCCCCTGGTGTTGTTTTCAAGATATTCTGATTTCGATCTCTTATTTCCAAGATTGTTCAAATTGTTCTGTTTTGTATTGGTCAATAAGATGCAACGAAATCTTTAAAGATTCAAGAGACAAGAAAAAAGTTACAAAAAGAAAAAAATAAAATTCATTATTACCCAGGAGAATCTTTTCAAAAAATGTTGCATCTTACGTGAATAACAATTCTGGTTTAGGTAAAATGAAGTTTTCAAAGTACAACATATTTTCAAAGATCAAAGATTCTGATAACTATTATCTGATTAATATTCTAACCGGCAATGCAGACATCCTTTCGCCCGAAATGGCTAAGGAAGTAATGGAAAACAATATTTCCGATAAGGACGAATTCATTGAAAAAGGTTACCTGTGCGATGAATCTGAGGAGAAGAAATTATTTATAAATAAATATTTCGATTTCATTGAAAATCGCGACAAAGATGAAGTGCAGATATTTTTCGTTCCATGGTATGCATGCAATTTTTCATGCAGCTACTGCTACCAGTCAGGTTATGAGAACGAAGCACAACCTCTTTCAAACGAAGTAATTGATTCGTTTTTCAATTATATAAAGAAAGAATTTGCAAGCCGCAGAAAATACATAACAATTTTTGGCGGTGAACCCCTTCTGCCGGGTAAAAGGACGCATGATACAATAGAATATATTCTGGACAAAGCATCTGAATTAAATATTGATACTGCATTTGTTACAAATGGCTATTGCCTGGATGAATATGTTCCCCTTTTCAAAGGCAAAAAGATAAGGGAAATACAGGTCACACTTGATGGAGTTGGAAAGACGCACAATGAAAGGCGCCCTCTTAAGAATATGGATCCTACATTTGAAAAGATAGTGCACGGAATTGATATGGCTCTTGAAAATAATTTAACAGTTAACCTTAGAGCCGTTATTGATAAGGGAAATATAACTTGCCTAAATGATCTTGCTGGATTTGCAGTTGAAAAAGGATGGACAAAAAGTCCATTTTTCAAAACACAGCTTGGCAGAAACTATGAGCTGCATTACTGCCAGCCCGGAAACAGCAGGCTAATGACACGACTTGAATTCTATGAAGAGATTTACAATCAGCTAAAAGAGCATCCGCAGATAATAGAGTTCTACAAGCCG